>CAYGUK010000125.1:0-11048 GCA_964352985.1 uncultured Legionellales bacterium | reverse complement strand
GAAATGAAACTATTTAATCATATCATTAATCAAGTATATGATTTTTTCACTACTTATTTGATACCAGGGTTTGATTCTCTAATTTTTAAAATAGTTGGGCAATTTGCAAAACTTAGACAAGATTTACTAATTTCAGCACCAAATGAATCGGAATCTTTAGCACAAGCTAAAAATTTAGAGAGATTGAGCAATAATGGTGACGATGAACAATACGGTAGAGTCGTAGTTGAATCTCAAGTTTGTTATCAAGATAAAGTGAATATTCAACAACTCATCACTGAAATAGAAGAAGCCGCTAAAAAAAGTGAACAACCACATAGCCCTAGATTTAGAAAATAATTAAATTAACAGTTATAGCTTAATTAAGACACGCTTTGAGTGCTTGAATAATAATATCAATTTTTCGATTATTTTGTTTTCGAACAGGATAAAGCGCATAAATTTTCATTTCGGGTGGTGAAGCTTTGGGTAAGATTCGAATAAGCGATTTATTTTTTAATTCATCAAAAATCGTGAAACTCGGTAAGTAAGTGATACCCAATCCTTGCAATGCTAATGATTTTAACGCCATCGAACTATTAACCGTGATATTGGTTTTAATGGGAATTTCAATCGATTTGTTTTTTTCCATTAGGTACCAAGATACGCTATGATTATCAGCATGATCAAGACATTGATGTTGTTTCAAATCATGAATAGATTTTATTTTTTTATGATTTTTTAGATAAGCGGGCGACGCGCATAATACGCGTTGCCAAGATGCAATGGTAGAATAATAAAAATTAACATCAGGCAATAAACCACAATGAATCACTAAATCAAAATGATGGCTTAATAAATTAGTTAAGTGATTCCCTTGAACAATTTCAATATTGAGTTCTGGATATTCGTGACAAAGTGATGTGATTTTATTTTCGATAAATAAAGCCATAATTGATACCGGCAAACCAATTTTTATTTTTCCTTTTATTGTAGTTGATTGGTCGAGTACGGTTTCGCGTAATTGTTGGTTTAATTGTAATAACTCAATAAAATGATGATAAAGTTGTTCACCTTGCTCGGTTAAGTTGACATGCCGAGTTGTGCGTGTAAATAACACGGTTTGATATTCCTCTTCTAATTCTTTTATATAGCGGGTTACCGTTGCTTTTGATAAATTTAATTGTTCTGCTGTCTTAATAAAACTGTGATTGACGGCAACCGCGATAAACGTCTCAAACTTTTGCCACATACGCTTTCTCCATTGTTTCAATATATGAAACTATTAATCTCATTATTGCTATATTAACATTGATTTGAAAAACAGTTAAATTACCTTTATGACATCACTTGGAAATAGAGCTAAACAACATGAAAACAACATTAGAAAAAGGTTATGAATTATTTAATCAATTACATGGCGATCACGCAGGTGAAGCTTTAATCGATGCGGTAGAGGATATTTGTCCTGGCTATGCTGATTTAACAGCAGAATTTGGCTTTGGCCATGTTTTTTCGCGCGATGGTTTAGATATTAAATCACGAGAATTAATTGTCATCGCCTTATGTGCGGCTCTTGGGGATATGACACCGCAATTGCAAGCGCATTTAGATGCGGCGTTAATGGCCGGTGCCAGCAAACGTGAATGCATTGAAACTATTTTACAAGTTTCACTTTACGCAGGTTTTGCGCGAACGACCAATGCCTTGCTTTCCGCTAAAGCATATTTTGCAGATAAAGCTTATTAATCAGCAATGTAAATTTCGCCCTAATTTTACTTTGGTTCAAACTAAATAACCCGGAGAAATACAATGAAAAAAACAATGAACATCACGCTGCCCAAAAGAAATAACACACCACAAACCCAAATTTATTGCGAAATTTATTCCGTCAATCAAGAGTTAGGCAAACGACAGGTGTTATTGATGATCCCTGGTGGTCCCGGTAATGATTTATCAACATATAATTCAGCCCCTTTTTCAATTGCCGATGCGCTTGCACCTTATATCGATATCATTTTATTTGATCCAAGAGGCTGTGGTCGTAATGAAGCTTGTGACTCGAAGTATTGCTCCTTAGAAGAATATATCGAAGACATTGAAGCCATTCGGCAACATTTTAATCTCGCCTCTGACAATTTCATTTTATTCGGACAATCCTATGGTTCAGTTGCTGCGTTGGGATATGCTGTTAAATATGGCAGTTATTTAAAAAAATTATTTTTGATAGGTGCGGTTGCTAATGGTAATTTTTTGCGAGAAGCCTTAGATGAATTAAAACTCATCGGTAATACCGCGCAGAAAAAATATATCGATATTATGTGGCAGGGTCAATTTAGCCAGTCGCAAGAAGCTATTAATGACTATTATAAGGTGATGGGACCATTATTTTCGTATACCTATGATCCCACAAAAGTACAAGCGAGTTTAAGCTATAATGCAGAGTTAATGAATTATGGTTTTGGTGATTTTCTCAAACGATTTGATTTCACACCTAAACTCAAGAATATCAAATGTAATGTGTTAATTCTTTGGGGTGAGAATGAATGGATAATTAATCAAAAACAAGTTGAACTTGTCGCGAGTCACATTGCGAATTGTGAATTAAAAAAATATCAACAGTGTAGTCATTTATTGTGGATAGACCAATGGGATAAATTTATTGCCGATGCCATTGAGTTTATCGTTAAATAATAAGTAATATTTTAAGCTTAAATTGAGTGTCGCAACTTAGGGACTTGATGTTTGGCATGTCTGATTTTTTTATTCAATCTAGTCTCAAGTTGTAAACGATAATTTCAAAATAATTTTTCTTAACCGTATTAGGGTCTAAAATTTTGTTGGAATATTTCCGTTAATTTATCTTGGACGCCATAAGCTATGGCGATTGCGATCATTAATACGATTGCAGCACTGGCTAATAATTGATTTTGACTGAGTGAAAGTGATCCCCATTGTGGATCAGGTTCGACTAAATGTTCTGGCTCTGCTATGGCTGCACTCACCTCTTCATATGCTATTTTCGCTTCTTGTTCCTTTTGGATATCAACCTTTTGAATAAGAAATCGAAATTGATCAAAACATTGACTTACTCGCACTGCTGTATCCGGATGGGCGAGATCTAATACAGCTTTTTGCGATAATAATTGTACTGCAAGGGGACTTTGAAGATGAGTTAAAATATATTTACTTTGTTGAGGTGTAGCACAAGGGTGAACAGCTTGAATTTTTTTTATTCCCAATAATTGACTGGCATATTGAATATCGATGACATGTGTTAAACCATGTATACTGACTAATTTTCCCTGACTTTGACGAATGGCATTTGCTAATAATTCGCCTCCTTTTAATGACCTATGGCCCATCATTACCTGACCAAGTTGTGAAGGGGGCATTATACCTGGTAGCTGGGTTGCGACTCGTGGTAAGGGATCGACAAAATAATATTCAATATTATTCGCTTTTATATATTTTAGTAATTCTAATAACGCCTCAAAAGTTTTTTTTTTCTCTCGGGTGGTCCATTGTTTATTTGATAATTTATTAATTCGATTGCTTCATCTATTGAGCAATCATGAGGTATCTCTAATGCAACAGCAAAATGCTCCTTCTTTAGTTGTTCTAATACCGTTTTATAGCAAAAATCATCAAGGTGATATTCTAATAAATGTAAAGGTCGGGCGTGTTGAGATGCGTCAAATCCGGGATTAGCTTGATACGATGTGTGAGGGCTACTTTGGAAATACGTCATTAATAATTCAAACTGATGTTCTGGATTATTTAAATATTGAATCGCACATAATCCATCGCTATCTGGTATAGATAGCTTTGCACCTTTAGAGATTAAAAGTTTAATCATTTGTGACCTTATTTCAGCATCTTTGATTAAACATGCCTGGTGAAGTGCATTTCGTTTGAATTGACCATCATCGCAAATGTTTGGATCTGCTGCAAATTCTTCAATCAATTTCTTGGCAAGGTCAAATTTTCCTGCAAAACAAGCTCTGCGTAACGCCTGGTGAACATTTTGAGGATTTGTTAACTGGGCATAGATTTCTTCGAGTTGTTTTTTTCTTTCTTCTTCTATTGAACTATACATTTATTATTCTCATTATCTTTTAATTAGTTATAGTATAGCATAATAAATAGAGTGGTGATTGTAAAATTAAACAATAAACCTAGGTGGTTTTGCTAAAAAAAGTAGTAAATTTTAGTGCTTTCAATACCACCCAGGTCATTATTGTGAGAATTAATTTGGGTTATACTGAGTTTATCACCTGCAGGCTCGTCTTAAACCTCTCGCTTGTTCTTTTTCATCATCTTGATCAACTTGGTTATCTTTATGATCTGTATGGGGATCATGATCACCTACTACTTGGGAAACGATGGGTGAGGCGACTTGAGGCTCATCATCGATGGTGATTGTGCTATTTAAACCTAATAACTTGGTGACTGTATTTGTAACAAAACCTAACATATTAATTCTCTCTTATTATTATTTTTTGGTATAAGAAACCTATTCCTCTTATGCGTTAAGAGGAGATGACTAAAATATTTTTGAAATTAAATTTTAAAAATTAAGTCAATTTTTCTGGCATTCTTGAAACCTTATTATTTTTATTAGCAAACAACTTCAACCAAAACGGCGAATTGTTTTATTAGTTTTATCCATTATTAAAATCGTGTAATTAAACGACAAAAAGGTTGGAACAAAATATTCCACCCACAAGAAAATTCCATATTTAATCAGTCTTAGAAAAAAAGCAGTAAGAAAATGAGATTCATATTTATTATTATTTTTCCAAGGGCGCCAACTATATCAATATAATGCTAATAAAATAATTGGATGTTTTATAATTTAAATCATTAGGATATTTTATTAATTTTTTACTTAGCATTATTCACAGCAATAATCCTTCTCGACAGTATTAAGAGGATATATTATAAAAATATATCTTAAATAATAGATTTATTGTTTGTCATAAAATCACTTGCTGAGGTTTAATAAGTAGGATTATTTTTGAGTATTAAACTTCACAAGACATCTGCCCGAATTTTATTTCTGAAAAATACAGTAACCTAAGCTTGCATTGGTCTTTATATTTATGAAAAAATAAACAGTTTGCAGCAACAATAAAACCTATCACTATCATAATGAAATTCTTATTTTTTTACTTTGGTAAGAGATTTATATAACAGATAAGGAACGGATTTATACTTTCGAACAAGCATCCTCTGCTTATAAAATTGTTTTAACAACCTATCAACGAGTAGGATATTAATGTGTCGAAGTGCCAAATAATAAACCGCAAATTACTTTCTAAAGTACCCTTGAAGTTGACTTGCAGGCGGTTTGTTATAAATTAAAAAGAAACAAAGTTTATTCGGATCTTTCTTTGAAGGTTGTTCACGTAATTTTATATGCTGATATTGTTCAGGGAATAATTCACCCATGTGTTTAAGTTCCATCTCGGCTTCTATTCGGGTATGAAATAGTTTAAATCTTCTTTCATGATCTTTAACACGGTTATCTTGCGTCCATTGATCGGGATGATGATCTGTTAGACGTTTAGTCATTGCTTTTGTTACAGGAATATCAAACGTAAGTGTGGTGCTTTCTGCTATTTCTCTTAATTTAGCTTTATTTGCTTGCTGAAATAAACTAAATTCTTGATTGCTAGGAGCGGCATAGAAAATGACTGAACGATCGAGAGAAGTAAACGGAAATTCTCGATTTATTTGCGCGGCATATTCTCTTGCAAGTGAAGGGGGAAATTTGGGACATAAGATCATTAAATTTCGATATAACGCTAAGGTAATCCAATGTTCTATTGTGGCCCAAGTTGCTGATGTTTTAACAATAGTGGCATTATTTCCAGTGACTGTGCGCCAACGACTCTGACCATGTGTTCGTAAATATGAAAACTCATCTCTCATTAGATGAGCATGTAACGTGACTAATTTACTATTACATTGACAAGCTTGAATAAAGCCCAATATTTTTTCTTTGCTCGTTTCTTTACTGACATTATCACCTGTTAGAGCAGAAAGCAGAATGGTTACTTCTAGTTGTAAAAATTCATCATATTTTTTTTCGACAAATTGTTTTTCTGCAGAAGTAATAAGATCTTTATCTAAGAAATATTTTAATATTTTAGATAAAATTTCGGGTTTAATGTATCCCTTCATTTTAAAATGATAATGATTATCTTCAAGGTCAAATTCATCGTGATGAAGAAGTGGATGAGCATCGTGCTCTCGCTGGATATTTTGATGATATTCTGGCAATTCTTTGATTTGCTCTATTATGTCATAAGGCAAGTTTTTCCTTGATCTGTATCAATCAATGCAAAAATAAACTGTTCAATACTTGTTAATGCCTGAGACGGCATGTCTACTGGATAAATAGTAATACTATCAAAAGCAATGCTGAAGCTAATTTTTTCTAATTGTATTGCGAAGGCCATTTTTCACACTCTAATTATTTTTATTTTCACTAATATTAAAAATGTCATTGTTTAAAATCAAGCAATTTATGTTCATAGATTATAGTTTTCCTGGTTTTATTATAGGTTGCCCAGGAACTTTATCAGTGAAAAGTAGGGGAAAAATGTTTATTTAGAAGAAATTGTTGGATGTTGTTAAATACAATTAAAAAGGCGATGTTATTTTCTTCGTGTTAGAAAATAATTAAACAGTGAATATTTCTTAAACTATTTTTGATTTAGACTATAAGAACGGTCATTTTCTATGATGAGTGCGAAGTTCACTTTCGGGTGGCTTGTCAAATATTAAATAATAAGACATTACTCTAGCATCTTTTATTGATGGTATTTCATCTATTCTTAAATACTGTGAATGTTCGGGGAATGACTCACCAATCAATTTACGCTCATATTCAGCATCTTCTTGAGTATTAAATAATTTATATTTTACGTCATGGTCAGTGACATCAAGATCCCTCTCCCATGTCTCGGGAGTAGAAACAGGAGGCCTTGTTATTACAGATATTTCAAACGGAAGTTGGGCTTCTACTGCCTTTTCTCTTAATTTATCTCTATTTGCTTTTTCAAATAAAAGATATTCTTGATTACGAGGATTTGAATATATTAAAACTTTACGATCAACAAAAGTAAAAGGAAATTCTTGATTTATTTGCGTGGCATATTGACTTGCCAGTGTTTCTGGAAATCGATGACATAAAATCATTAAATTTCGATAAAGTGCCAGGGTAATCCAATGTTCTATCGTAGCCCATGTTTTTGATGTTGTAATGATACCTGATTGGTTATGATTTATTGTGCGCCATCGACTCCTACCATGCTCGCGTAAATATGAAAAAGCATCGGACATTAGACTTTCATGTAAGATGACTAACTTGCTATTATATTGGCAAGCTTGAATAAAGCCTAAAATCTTTTCTTTGCTTGTTTGTTTGCAGGCTCTATCTCTTGTTAATTCGGCAAGTAGAACTGATACATCATGTTGTAAAAATTCATGATAGTTTTTTTCAACAAATTGTTTTTCAGCAGTAGATATAATATTTTTATCTTGGAAAAACTGTAATATGGAAGATAAAATTTCGGGTTTTATAAATCCTTTCATTTTACAATGATAATGGTTGGAATCCCTTTCAAACGTATCGTGATGATGAAGTGGATGATCATCGTCATTTTGAAGTATGTTCCGTTCAAATTCAGTGCTTTGTCTGATTTTCAACGATATATCACTTGGAATACTAGTTTTTGGACTCCCGAATATTTGGGATAGGACAACTCTGTTTTGAGTTTCAGCATCCGGCATGTTAGTTGGATAAATAGTGATACAATCAAAAGCAATACTAAAGTTAACGCGTTCGAGTTGTACTGAAAAAGCCATTTTTATTCTCTATATATATTTTTTATTTTTTTATTATCACTGAAAACAGGACTAAAAAAAGCCTGCTATTATAATGTTAGATAGCTATTATTAGTTTCAGTACGGCATATTTTAAGATAAATGTCGATATTACATTTGAGTTAAGAAACCTATTATGTATATCCTTCTTAGATAACGTAATTATTTTATCGAAAACATTAATGATGTGTTGAAAGCTTCACTTGTAAACGCTGTGTTTTTTTTCAGTAATACAAATAGCAAGTAAAAAAGCGATAATTTGAACAATGGGTATGATAATTAACCCATGTTGATAATTTGTCGCCGTATAATTGGGATGAAGGGAATGGTTTGAATTTTCTATAATAAAACCTGCTAATTGTTGCAAAATAGCACCGCCTGCAACAGTAAATAAATTTAAAAATGCGACTGCAGTGCCTAAATATCGGCGTTCTGTAATACGTTGGATAATCGTAAAATTTAAAACATGTGCGCTTTGAAACGCACCGAATAAAAAACTGGTGATATAGAGTAGCGGAATATTAATATTGACATAAAGAAGTAAAGTCGTATTAATGGCAGCAAAAATCGCTGCAAAAACCAGGGGAATTTTATTGCTATTTAACAAAGAAGCAACACTTCCCCAAAATGGGCTTGCAAGAGCGACACCAATAAAGACGAGGGAACTTGCACTCGCGGCGACACTTGTGGGTAAATGCTTTACGTGAGTTAAATAATTAATTCCCCATAACGCTGAAAAAACAGACGTGGCGCCCATCATAAAGGTGCAATACACCCCATTAATCAGCATTTGTGGTTGCTTGCATAATACGATTAATTGTTTTAATAAGTGGTTGAATGTGAGATTAGTTGATTTTATCGGTTTTTCGATAGGGTTTTTCGATTGTCGAATAAGTAGAAATGTCGCGATAAATAAAATAAAACCTACTAACGATAAATAATAAAAAACCATCTGCCAACTGTGATTTTTTAATACTAGAATTAATGGCGCGCCTGATGCTGCTGCGCCTAAATAACCTAATAATTGCGTTAAACCCGCAAATAAAGGAAATAAGCGATGAGGAAAATTGTCGCTGGCTAATTTTAACGCGCAAACAAAAGCAAAACCGCCGGCAAAACCCATAATTGCACGTGCTAAACTTAAAGTGAGTAATTGTGTCGAAAAAGAAAATAATAAGGTACCCAGTGCGAGTAAACATGTGGCAATTAACATTATTTTCTTTACGCCGACTTTATCGACTAAAATACCAGCAGGAATTTGTGCGATAAGATAAAACCAATAAAATATCGAGCCAATAAACGACACTTCAATCGCACTTAACTTTAAGCCATGAATAAAATAAGTGGCGAGGGCATTGGTTGAGGTACGAACAAGAAAATCAAAGGCGTAAAACAATGCGCCAATGATCCAAGCCAGGCTACCAAGCATGGAAAATAATTTATTGTGATTCTGGATTTTTAACATGGCGCGATTATATCGTAAATGACAGAAACGCGTATCATCAAAAAGTTAAAAAATCGAATAAAGCACAATCATGCATAAGTAATATTTCGTTACATTTTCTCAGTGTAAATTAATCAATGAGTTAATTGTTTTAATGTGAACGTCTTATTTTACCTAAGATAAATAATTGTGTTTTAATTTAGGTAAGATAGAAAAGGTTTGATATACTCTGCTCCCAAAAAAAATGCATGAGTTAATTTTAATGTTTCAGCTGGCTTTTCACACCGATCCCATATTAAATCAACCTTATTTTAGGACGTTATTTGCCAAACGTTGTGTCATCACTTTCGAGAATTGTTTCAACGGACTAGATGAAGTTACCCAAAAAAGATTAACAGAAAAATTAGTGTTAACAAGTGATTCATCACCAAGAATATATTTTGCTCAGAATGTTGAATCTATTTATAGAACGGGACAAGTAGAAGGTTTGCGTGATGATGACATGCTATTTGTTCAAATAGTTACGCCGAATCCTTTGAAATTTACGGGTGATGTCGTCAATATAAAAATTATGCTTTGTTCATTTAGTTTAATCAAAAAGTTGGTAAGAGAACCTGAGTATCGACTGAGCTATGACGCGCATGATACGTTGGGAAATGAAAAACTACTTTTTTTAATCGAGTTTGATATAAAAATAGATCAAACTTTTACGCCCTCGATTGATATTCGGAATAGAGCGACGTCGCCAGAATTTAGAGGTAAAGGGCTTTGCACGATTGGTTCTGATAATATATTAATGACTTTATCCGAAGTTTTAGCGAGAACTCATCAGGGTAAAGAATTTATCGTTGAAAGTGTCTGTGTAAATATTATTAGTCAGCGTTATTTTTCAGAATCCGCATCAAGATCAGATAAATTATTGCAAGCCGAATTACGTTTGGGTGTTTCTAATGAATTGCCCTTACGCACTATATTAGATAGACATATAAAAGGTAAACCGAGATTATCTTGGGATTTTAAACAAAGTTTAATTGAATTTATGAAAATTCGATTTCCTGATTGGCACTGCCAAAACGTTATTTATTGTCGTAAAAAAGCCAGCACTTTTTTTCATGGCATGCCGCTAGCGGGCCAACCGACTTTCGCGGCATTAGCAAGAAAATTAACACAGACACCCAATAAACCTGTCATCTTGCCTAGCGTTCGCCATGGTTTTATTCGAAAATAATAATAATCAGATTTTTTAATTCGAATGAATTACATGCTCAATGAGGCTATTTCATATATAAGGCTATCATCATTATTATTTAAACATTCTTCGAGTTGGTGATAAAAACTGAGAATATTATCCACGGCAGGATATTTAGCGGCAGCCATATAAATTGTTAATTTAGCAAACTCTTTGGCGGTCAGCATAAGTTGTGTTATATCTTCTGATACATTACTTACTTGTGAAGAGATGAGACTAAAAAAATGAGTCGTTGCAGTTAGTGGTAACATAATATTTTAATTTTTCGTATTATTATTTGCATTGATGATATCGTAACATCATTCAACTAGTCTATCCTATAATCTTTATTCAAAAATCCCCTCAATAAATTCAGTTAGGAAAAAGGGTGTTAATTTGATACTTTAATTAAAAAGAATTCAATAATGAAGATAATCATGTTTAGTCTAACCCACATTCCGCGGATCTGAATTAGAGAAATTCTGATTTTTTTGTTCCCGA
>CAYGUK010000124.1:9646-11166 GCA_964352985.1 uncultured Legionellales bacterium | reverse complement strand
TCGTAGCATGAAAAATCCGAAATTTCTCTAATTCAGATCCGCGGAATGTGGGTTAAATCATATTTATTTGACATAAAAATGAATGAGTTAGCAATGAGATTTCATTGTGCATATTTCATGCTGTAATCTATACTTACATATAAGATGTGTGAAAGCAATAATTTAAATTTATTGGGTATTTGATGAGGTGAATTTAGGAAAAATGAGTTAATTTAAGGGTATGAAATACCTCATGAATTCCTTATGGAGATTCATGATGAGTTCAGTGAAAAGTAACAATAGCGGTAGTTCTTCTATTGATAGTCAAACAAAAATCAATGAGATAAGTAACAACAATCAAATAAATTCTAGTCAAATTTTTAATTTAGCACTAAATGAGAGTGAGTCCGGCTATTCCACCAGTCAATTCAATATCGATTCGCCTCAACAATATATTATTTTTGCCAATGGTTATGAAATTAATGATCTCGGTTTAGATTTGTTACCCAAGTTTTTCATTGATGAAACAAGTGAAATGGCAAAAATTTCCATTCCTTTTAATTTAGTCCCTTATAAAATTAAATGGTTTGTAGATTTAGGGACGAGTGATGATCAAACTTATTTTATGACACCCTATATTGCATTAAATCCACCTTTTAAAATTCCTGATTTTCCATTATTCGATTCTGCGATTACTGATAGTATCTTAGATAATGCTACATTTTGGGATATGGCTTATATTAATGCCTATTTATATTCAATAGAAATAGAAAACTCAGCAAATAGAGCAGATGATTCAAGTTTATTTGAAAATACTTATGACATAGATACTACATTTTTTTCTTTAGCTTTTATCAGAGCCATGTTAACTGATTTTAATTTTCGTGGAGAAGTGAACGAACAAAGTGAAAATAAAATTTTAATATCTCAATCTATTATTGAGAATAGTGTCAATAATTCTATAACTCAATCAACACCATCCAATAATATAGTTAATCCTGTGGATCCTAATGATGCGCCAAAATTAGATAACAGTGGTAGTTTGTTATTAACAAATATAAATGAGGATGATAATAATCCTGGCGGCGATAACGTTGCGAGTATTATTTTGAGTGCTGGTGGCGATAGAATTACTGATCCTGATGTGGGGGCAGTTGAAGGGATTGCGGTTATTGGTGTCGATGATACTAACGGGCAGTTGCAATATTCAATTAATGGTGGATCGAGTTGGATTGCTTTTGGTTTGGTATCGAATAATTCCGCTGTTTTATTAGAGCCTTCAAGTTTAATACGTTATGTGCCAAACCCTAATTATTTTGGTACTAGTGGTGATATTAGTTTTCGTGCGTGGGATCAAACCGATGGGAATATAAATGGTGCGATTGGCATTGATGTTTCAGTTAATGGGAATGCAACTCCATTTAGCATCGACATTGAAACTGCGACGCTTAATGTTATTAGCATCAATGATTTGCCAGTTTTGGCAGATGTGACGAGTCCTGTCACCTTTTTAGAAAATACGGTGAATGCCGCACCTCAAA
>CAYGUK010000124.1:0-9546 GCA_964352985.1 uncultured Legionellales bacterium | reverse complement strand
TAAATGTGACGGCAGAAAATGATGCGCCTCAGTTAGCGGATGTGACGAGTCCTGTTACCTTTTTAGAAAATACGGTGAATGCTGCACCTCAAATTTTAGATCCGAACGTCACGTTAAGTGATCCGGATTCCGTGAATTTTGATACTGGCATTTTAAGAGTGAGATATGATTTAGGCGGTGGACCAGAAGATCAGATCACCATTAATACAGCAGGTAATATTATTTTTGCCGGTGGCGTATTAACGCATGTTGTTGACGGTGTGATTGGTAATTTAAGTTTTATTGATGATGGCGTGAACGGCAATGATTTTGTGATCACGTTTACGGCGCTTGCCACCGCTAGCAATATTGAAGAAGCGCTGGAATTATTAGCGTATCAAAATACCTCAGATACCCCCACGGCATCGAGAACCCTGGGAATTACAGTGTCAGATGGCGATGGTGGTACAAGCGCACAATCCAATCTCGTGGTAAATGTGACGGCAGAAAATGATGCGCCTCAGTTAGCGGATGTGACGAGTCCTGTTACCTTTTTAGAAAATACGGTGAATGCTGCACCTCAAATTTTAGATCCGAACGTCACGTTAAGTGATCCGGATTCCGTGAATTTTGATACTGGCATTTTAAGAGTGAGATATGATTTAGGCGGTGGACCAGAAGATCAGATCACCATTAATACAGCAGGTAATATTATTTTTGCCGGTGGCGTATTAACGCATGTTGTTGACGGTGTGATTGGTAATTTAAGTTTTATTGATGATGGCGTGAACGGCAATGATTTTGTGATCACGTTTACGGCGCTTGCCACCGCTAGCAATATTGAAGAAGCGCTGGAATTATTAGCGTATCAAAATACCTCAGATACCCCCACGGCATCGAGAACCCTGGGAATTACAGTGTCAGATGGCGATGGTGGTACAAGCGCACAATCCAATCTCGTGGTAAATGTGACGGCAGAAAATGAGTTACCTGAATTAAATAATGTTAAGTCTCCCATTAACTTTCTTGAAAATACCACTAATGAACAATTTCAAATTCTTGATAATGATGTCACGTTAACTGATACTGATTCGGCTGATTTTAATGGTGGGTCACTAAATTTTACCTATACTGTTGGTGGTGGAGTAGAGGATCAGCTAACTATTAATACGTTTGGTAATATTACCTTTGCCTTTGGGTCTATTACTCATGCAGTTGATGGTTTATTAGCAACAGTAAATGGACTAAACGATGGTGTTAATGGTAATAATTTAATATTTGATTTATCTGCAAATGCAACGGCAGCTAATATTTCAGAAGTTATCGAACAACTCATGTATCAAAATATCTCAAATACACCCGCGGCATCAAGAACACTGAGTATTACGGTCAGTGATGGTGATGGTGGTACTTCAATAGCGAGAGATATTGTTATTAATGTCACTCCCGAAGCTGAAAATACGGCTCCCACCGCAAGTGATAGTGAAATTTATATTGAGCAAAATAGTTTAGTCGTGCCAAATGTTGTTTTAACTCATTCACTATTTGGAATAGATAACGAAGATGATTATTCAAGTTTAACATTTGCAGAAGTTGGTGCGAATGCGAATGTGGTTGTAAATGCTGATGGCACATTTACTTATACTGCGCCACTGTCTTTTATCGGGACCGAGACATTTCAATATCAAGTGACAGATAGCCAAGGCTTAACTTCAGCTGCAGCAACTGTGACAGTGAAAGTTCTTGCTGAAACACAAGTCACCCAAACTGTGGCCGGAGCTGATTATTATTTGGATTTAGCAACAAATGCAGCGGGAACGGAAATCATGGTTGTTTGGGAAGCCGATAACACAATAGACGCAGCCTCATTTGATGAATATGGAAGTTTAATTTCTGGTGATTTTGCTGTTGAGACGAACTCCTCCGCACCCGACAGTCTACTCAATACTAGACCTGCAGTTGCTGCTCTTGGAAATGGTAATTATGTTTATGTTTGGAGAGATGGCGGGGCCGGAGATTTTATAATTTATAATAGCGCTGGTGTTCAGCAATTTGCAGAGACAAATTTTAGTAATAACGGCGTTGTTTTGCCTGATGTGACAAGCACTGTAGATGGAACACGTTTTATTATCGTGTCGGAGGGAACGAATAGATTAGAAAGTATGATATACAATAATAATGGATCGGTGAGTGTTGGAGCATTTTCAATTGTAAGTGTTGCTATTAGTGATCCTCATGTGACTGCGCTTGATAATGATCAATTTGCAGTGACTTGGATAGAAGGAGCAAATATTAAAGCGAGTGTTATAAATGGTGATGGTACTACTGCTGTCGCACCTTTCATCGTTGCCCCGGGAACTTTACCAGATATTATACGAATTGAAAATTCGGGTGCGGATGATGATTACTTTTTTGTAACTTATGAGGTAAGTAATAATATATTTGGCCGTGTCTATGATAAAGCAGGCACCTTATTACAGGGGCCTATTACAATTACAAATCTAGTAAATCAAGAAAAAGAAGTAGTCGTCACTGAATTAGATAACGGTTTAATTGTGGTTGCTTGGTCAGATAATACCGCTACCGATATCTATGCCCAAATTCTCCAAGATATTGATCCAACAGCGGGTGTTAATTATGTGAATTATGGTTCACGCTTTACACCACAAACATTGACTGCAAATTCGCAAGGTTTAGGTGATGGCGTTGATATTGAGCCTTTAACGGGTGGAAGGTTTGTGATTGGTTGGGATACAAATATAAATAGTTGGGATGATAAACTTCAAATTTTTGATACAACAATAGTAGGGACTGCAGGTAATGATATACTAAGGGGTTCAATCATCAAACAAAGTATTTCTGGTGGAGCCGGTGATGATTTAATAATTGGTTTAGGTGATGGTGATGATTTAGATGGCGGAGATGGTATCGATACTGTTTCTTACCAAAATTCCTCAGCAGCAGTTACCGTGAATCTGACTACTGGAACAGGATTAGGCGGAGATGCCGCTGGAGATACATTAATAAATATTGAAAATATTATCGGTAGTGCTAATAACGATATTTTAACGGGTGATCTGAATGACAATGAATTCGAAGGTTTAGGCGGCGCTGATTCAATGGATGGCGGCGCAGGAGGTAGTGATACTGTATCATATAAAAACTCTGCGCTTGCAGTGACGATTGATCTCTCGCTTGGAACAGCAGTTGGTGGTGATGCGAGTGGTGACACTTTTGCGAATATTGATAATGTGACGGGTTCTGCCAATGATGACAGTTTAACGGGTGATGCTTTTAATAATATTTTACGAGGTTTAGGCGGTATTGATACACTTTTTGGCTTGGGTGGCGATGATATTTTAGGTATTGATGCGTTTGACCTAGCAAATGTCATAGATGGTGGCGCTGGAACAGATACTATTCAATTAGATAGGAATCAAGATTTAGATTTATCCGCAGCAATTTCAATGTTAAATATTGAGATATTTGATTTAAATTACAATGGTAACCATACTATTCAGTTAACCGCTGCAGATGTTTTACTGGTAACTGATGCTAGTAACACATTAACGTTTATTGGCGACTATGGTGATGTTGTCCAAGTAAATGATTTGGGCTGGTCAGAAAGTGCTGTAGGCGGTGGGTTTACAACTTATACAAATGGAGCGGCAACCATTATTATTGAAGATACGATAGCGCAAACAAATTTCTAATACACAATAAAAGACAAAAAATGCGCTACCTTGTTGAGAGCCAAGTAGGACTAAAGTTTCTGGGATCCAAGTTAAAATTTCTGATGTGTATTCACTTTTTTTATATTCTGTAAATAAGTTTGCATAAAAACTAATTAAATTTTCTTCGTTGGGTGAAAGACGATTTCGCTTCGCTAAGTTTAGGGTTTGAATTCTTCTCATCGTTACATTTACTATCTCAGTTATCTTTCGTTTTTCTGGTGAATTCATTTTGTTAAAACACTCACAATGGTTGTTAAAAATATCATTCATGATGAAATGTAATAATTCATGAAAAATGGTACGATGAAGATGAGTTAAGTCTTTTTCCAGAAAAGCACAAAAAATGGTATTTTTATAGTTATATAGACCAATATTATCTCTTCCCGTATCGATTTGAATTGTATCTAAACAACTTCGATGAGTAATGACTATCTTAAATATTTTCGATTTCCCAGGTGTTCTTCGTTGTATAAAATGCCAACCACCACTGGCTATCACCGCATATCTCATCATTAAATTTAAAATTGGTGTTGATAGAAATTGATTAAAACTCCCCATCAATTGATGATGTAATCGTCTTCTATATGATTAAGCTGTCGACATCATCATCGTTTATCAATTTATTAACTAAGTCATTTAAAACAAGTGTTGTAATGTTGCATGAATGTATAATCCTAAAAAGATTAGGTAATGCGGGAGAAATGTTAATCTGACATAATGCTATAATAATGTTGCTTAATCCTATAGATAATTGATGTTGTAATTTATAAAATACTGCTAATTGTGATTGAAATTTCGTATTAAAAAAAATACCTTGCCTAAAAATTCCTGCTAGATTTGCATGCCAAATTTCTATTTGATATAGATATCTTAGATACATTCCAGGTGTTTTGTTGTAATGTGATAAACTTTTATAATAAGTTATATACATTTCACCAAGGTCACTTAATACATCAGAGACCAAATTGGTATTTTGAGTATTCAAGAAATTATCATAATTTATTTCTGTTAATATTTTTAAAAATTGACCATTTATGGTTTGAATAATTTCATAAGGTTGAAGTAATTTAGTCTTTTTAATTTCACCATCAGATTGAGATTTATTTTGTTGAGTAGATTCAAGATGACTAATTTTACGTTTACGATTAGATGCATTAGCTAACATTTAAATGAAACCTTTATCTTATATTTATTTTATATTTAAAAGAGAGGGTATTTATAACGAATAATTTTTTTAAAACAATTATAGTTATCAGGACAAATATTTAATAAAGAGAATAGTTCTTCTAGAAAAGATGCGACTTTTGCTTTTAGCCTTCTCAAGTAGTGCGAACAATATAAGTATTTGAATCGTTTTTAAATCGATGATAGTCTTCTGCAAATATAATAATTTCATAAATGTGGTGCCCAAAATGCAAATTTCTGATTTTCTTATCGTCTTGATGACAAAAAATCTACGGGAACAGCTTAAATTTTATAAAGATTTCTTACAATTAGATCATATCTTTGATAACGGAGATACCCAAGGTTTAGGCAGGAATGGTCGTTTGTTTATTGTGTTAAGAGAGGATAATTCTAGCGATAGTCATCATCTGTCTCACCATAAAGGACCTCAAATTATCACCTTTAAATGTGAAGGTGACTTGACTGAAGTGAGTTCCAACGTTGAACAAGCAGGCTATAAAGTTCGTGATAAATTAATATTGCCAGAGTATCAGATACAATATCTATTTATTGAAGACTTTGATGCCAATGAAATTTGTTTAGATTTTCCCTATCAAGCATAATTTCCTAACTGACTGTTTCTTAATATAAAGTTTTGTCTGGATCATTTTAACTCACCTTAGATAGCTGATTTATACCAATTAACTGGGGAGAGGATTTATCTCTATGATTGAATTAATAGATGATAATTGAAAAAATTCACTGTTAAATTTTAGCAAAAACAGGGTAAATTGATCCAAATGGTGATGTTATCATATATCACGATGAATAAGAAGTATCAAGGACTTATATAGAATAAATGTTATAGAATGATATAATATAACATGTTATACTTATTGCGCTTTGATGGCCATAAAACAAAATGAGGGTGACCCCTTTATGATATCTACCGAAATTAACCAAGTAATCGATAAAGTATGCAAAGAAGTTTCACATCTTTGTCGACCAATTTTCGAAACCTTTGATATTAATTTTTTTCAATTTGTTAGAACATATATAAATGGCAAGGCTATTTTTGCGACTAGTCACAACCAATGGAATAGATATGCGCTTGAACAGAATTTATTTGCAAAGCTTGATGGCTTTCCGAATTTTGCATTCAGAAAGATTTCTGATCTTTCTAAAGCTGAGAGGGATTCAGATTTTTATAGGGAGATATTAATACCACTCGAGGAAAAATTTGATGTGACACAACTCGTGTTATATTTCAAACACGGATTAAAACAATCTGATTTTTTTGTTTTTGGTGTCCCATCTCATGTGGAAAATTTTAGTATAGCATTCAGAACTTATTTCCCATATTTCAAAAAATTCAGTAGTTATTTTACAAATGAATTTAATGGCTCGATTTCTGAACTAAAAAAGAAATACAGTGTAAGTGTAATCGAATACTTTTTAAAATTTATTAAAAATAATCAAATTGAAGAAGTTAAAAATGACAAACTTAATATCTTCGATGAAAAAATTACACCTAAGCGGATATTTCTAACTGCAGATAATAAACATTACCTCACGCAACGTGAATTTGACTGTATTAAACATTTAATAAAAAGTAAAAGTTATAAACTTGTTGCCAATGAACTCAATATTGGCCAGAGAACCGTTCAAGATTATATGAATAATATACGAGCAAAATTAAATTTGTGTAGCAAACGTGAATTACTTGATTTTCTTGAAGAACACTTCTATATACAATATCGAGACCTGATTGATAGTCCTGCAAATGTTTTTATTAAGAGTGAGGATAATAGTAATATCTTTAAAAATGCTGTTATTGATCGTATTACTATAATGGCTGACTCTAATGATATTTTAGTTTAGAAAATGATTTATTAGTTCTTAAATAACTACTTATCGAGAGG
Source organism: uncultured Legionellales bacterium (assembly GCA_964352985.1). Taxonomy (GTDB): domain Bacteria; phylum Pseudomonadota; class Gammaproteobacteria; order JAHCLG01; family JAHCLG01; genus CAYGUK01. The sequence continues at coordinate 2,747 of CAYGUK010000124.1, read as the reverse complement.
AAGAGTAGTTAAAATCTTTGATAATTATTATACCTTTTTAATTACTTATTCATCAGTCACTATATTTGATGTTGGTAAATAATGCCCTTCTATCACAAGGATGTTGACACTAATATTCCCTGTATAAAATTTTTATCAGGACTTACGCAAAACGAAGATTTTGTTTGTGGTCGAGGCATAATCTGCAGTGAAAAGCGCAGTGTACGAATGGTACATGAGCATTTGAACGAAGATCATAACGAAGGCCACGGACAAAAGCTGAAGTTTTGCGTAAGTCCTGTTTATGAATTTTCATCAAAATCTAAACTTAAAAAGGATGAAATTATGGAACACATTGATAATAATGAACACCAACAAAATAGAACGATTGGTTTAACAGCGTCATTTGTTTTTGGTATTACAAGTGCTTTTGTCGAGCGTAATACAGCACAGCATGTGTCGTTTTATCTTTGCAATTTATTAATGACCAGAGGTTTTCGTATAGAAATATCTAAAGGTTCAGCTGCTTTTTTCGGTGGATATCTCACGGGCAAGGTTGTGTCAGGTGCAATGTATATGCTGAGTGGCAATGATGAGCAAGAAATTCAGCAGCAGTTTAGAATTTAGGAAAACAAATTCCAATATTATACAAAATTAAATTCAACTGGATTAAGTATGTCGAGTACATGATATTGATTGCAGAGCGATATCAGCTCATTTTTTGATTTGCAATCAAACTTATCTCTTAGTATATCAACTTGATCTCGTATCGTTAGCCAAGATAAATTTAGTTTTTTTCCAATCATTTTATATGATAAGCCAGATAATAAATATTCTAGGACTATGGCTTCCCGATAGTTTAAAGTAATACCTGAAAATGGATCGTCAAGATTAATGATATCATCTTCGAGTTCGTCTTTAATTTTTTCTGTTCTTGGTTTATTGTTCTGAGAAATAGCGAATTGTAGATGTTCTTTATCTTGGTTTAATAATTCGAGCTGCGTAGAATTACTAATATGTAAATTATAACTTGCTAATTGTTTTTGAATGTTCAATGTTTTTAATTTAAAATAACGCATAAATCTTTCGATGTATAATAAATTTTTTAAAAACACTTCTTTAAAATTATAAAATTCTTTGTCGACATGAAATGTAAACATCTCCGCAAATCCAGGTGAAAATGATAAATACGAAATACCATGATGGAAATCAAGATCTTCAACTAATACTTTTTTATAGTCATCTATGCAATTAATCTCATCTTCAAAATACATGGTTTTTATACCACGCTCAGTAAAGCTCCATTTAATATTACTATTGGCAAACGTTGTGGCTGCTTTTTCAGATGTATTCATATATAGATAAGTCATGTTGATATTGAGTTTGACATAACTAATATTTTTAATCACTAATGCTTTCATAAAAGGTTCACAAATAGACTTTATTTGAGGATCGGTCGCAACGCGAATATATTTTGAGTTATTTTTATCCATTAGTCAGCTATCATCTCTAAAATAAAATTTAAATCTTTTTCATCTATCGTATCTAAATAAGTTAAAAGCTTATTCATATTGTTTAATAGCTCTTTGGAAAAGCATTTATTATTAAAATATTCTCTGATAGAGGGATCATTTTGAAGTAGATTGATAAGTGATTGTTTGTTTTTACATTGAAAAACCTCACGGAGTAAATTTACTTTATTGCGAACAGTAAAACGTGATAAATTTAATTGTGTTGCAATTTGACTAAACTGTTGACCTGACATTAAGCACTTAATTATAGTTAATTCAGTTTTGCTTAACGACACTTCTGACTCAGCCAATTGCAAAGAATGATAATGTTGTTCAAACTCTCTTTCTTGATTTGTTTCTATCAAATTACTGTCGTGTAATCTATCAATATTATTTTTTTTAACATCTATCAATTTTTTGGCATTTTTCTTAGTGGCATAGTTAACTTGAGATTTTGTAAGTTTTGTTGCATATTGCTTGAGTTCATTAAATAGTGGACGGCATTGGTTGGTCAGTATGTTGATATATTTTTTAAAAACTTTGATTTCATTTTTTATCGTTGATTTTATCTTGTGATTTTTATTAGGGAGATAAAATGTTAGATTTTCAACATAACCAAAGTGAACGATGTGAACAGTTAACGCGAAAAAGAAGTTGAACTCTTTTTCTATAGGATAGTAAAGTTGCTCAAACAAAGCGTGGTTTTCAGACATGTCTTCCGCAAATTCTATATAGTTGATAAAAATATTTTTATCAAAATGTTTGACTGGCGGTAATGACTCAATCACGAATCTGGGTAGAGCTTCGTTCGTATTCAGAAAACTAAAAGAAAAATTCCAATAAATTCTCGCGTATGAAACATTCACGAAACCATATTTGGACATCACAGGTTGACATATTTCATGGAATTTTTTTGAACATGATAATTGATAAACAATATCATCTACTTTAAGATTTTTATCTGTATACGTTTTCAAGACTGATAGCCTACCCATTGCTTTAATTAATATTCACTTGATTTACTGTAAGTTGAGTATGAAAACATCCCTTCCAAACACAATTAATTTATACCGTTTAATTATGATATATTGTAACAAAATCTTGATTTTATATGAAGAAAATATTTCTTTAGTTTGACTAAATTAATTGTTTATGCCGATTGCTGTCAATGTAACCTATTGAATTATAAATATAAAAATATAGGTAACTATTCAGCATAAATGCTAAATAGTTACCCTGATAATACTGCCTAACCTG
>CAYGUK010000123.1:0-11283 GCA_964352985.1 uncultured Legionellales bacterium | reverse complement strand
ACTTCATAATGATTGTTTATACCTTGGTTATTTATTTCAGGCATGAGACTCACTCCTTAGTTTAGTGTTTTTTGGTTTTCTAATTTTTTTTGTGCTTTCGCTATCGCATCTAACAATACTTTTCCATCGGCAGATTGTGGATTGATTTCATTTAGTAACTGTTCCCAATTTACAATAGCCTTTTTATAGTGCCCCAAATTATAAGCATTAATCGCAACTAAATTAATCGCAGCTTGATTATTGGGATGACTCGCTAAAACGGCATCTAATAATTGTTGCGCTTGTCCTTTTAGTGATTTGCCCTGTTCAAAATATAAAGCTTCAGCCAATTGCATCATTGTATTTTGATCTGAGGGCTGTAATTGATAAGCGCGTTGAAATGCAGTGACAGCTTGATGAAATTGACCCATGGTAAAATATAATCGCCCTAATAAATACCAACCTCGGGCACTGTCGGGATCTTCTGCTAATCGTTGCTTTAATTTATTGATAACATCTTGCGGTGTTTTCAGTTTCGCTAATAATACTTTTGTCGCTTTCTCATTTTTTTGCTGGGCATAATATTGATTTAAACCATTAACATCACCCCATTTCATATAAAGTAACAGTGACACTATTGAAATAATCAATGCAATAAATAAAGCTAGGAGATAATTAAATTTTTTATATTTTATGGCGGTACCGGTATTAAATTTAGTTAAAGGCACAATAACCCATAAACAAGTCAATAATAATATTGATGCTATTAGGGTCCAAAATAATATAATCATAATGCACTCTTTAATTGCTTAACAATAAAATAAATCATCACACCTAATCCAATAAGCAATAAAATTAAAGGTCCAAACCATAAGATGATCGTATTATTTTGTAAAGGTGGATCATATAAAATGAAATCCCCATATCGTTTTACTAAATAATGATCGATCATTGATTTAGATTTTCCTGCCATCACCAGTTGATAAACTTTATGACGCAAGTCATTCGCTAAATCAGCACTCGATGATGCTAAGTTTTCATTTTGACAAACTAAACAACGATAATTTTTGATGAGTGTATAAAATTCGTTTTCTTTAACCGGATCGTTGAAAGTATACATGTTACTCGTTTTTGACCAGGCTAAAAAACTGGTCATGATTAATAATAAAAAGAGAATAATTCTCATCAATTCTCCTGTCTTAATTGTTGAATTAAAGGATACATTTTTTTTTGCCAAATTTCTTTCGTAATTGGGCCGACCTGTTTATAACGAATTCGGCCTGTTTTATCAATGATAAATGTTTCAGGTGTCCCATAAACGCCAAAATTAATGGCGACACTCCCTAAATCATCAAAGCCAATTTTGCGATAAGGATTGCCATAGTGATTTAATAATTGCAGTGCATTGGTTCTTGAATCTTTATAATCTAGCCCATAAATAGGCACATCCGTATTTAATGCGATATCCATTAATTGAGGATGTTCATCATGGCAAGCGAGACACCATGATGCAAAGACGTTTAAGACACTCACTTTGCCAAGTAAGACTTGACTATCAATATATTGATCAGGCTCCTCAAGTGTCGATAAATGAAAATGTGGAATTTCATGACCAATTAAAACCGAGGGAATGCGATGAGGATTAATACTCAAGCCTCGCCAAAAAAATAAAATTAAACCCATAAAGATAATAAAGGGAATAATGAATTTAAGACTTTTCATACACCACCTCTCCTAATTCAGTATTTGCTTTAGAAGAAATTTTTAATTTTTTCTTGTTTCCAATCGCGGCCAATAATCCACCTATAAGAATAAAAATCCCACCGAACCATATCCAACGTACAAATGGTTTAACATAAAGTCTAAATGTCCAAGACTGACTATGGGGCACAGGTGAACCTAAGGCCACATAGACATCGCGCCAAATATTATCGGCGATCGCTACTTTTGCAATCGCCATTTCACGGATCGGATAAATCCGTTGTTCGGCATCAACAAATTGTGATTGACCAAGATGTGAAATTTTTATCCTCGCTTTATTAGCCTGAAAATTTGCGCCCGCAAATGGCGTTAACGAGGTAAATTGTATTTGGTAATGGCCAATGGCAACGCTATCCCCCACTTGCATACGAACGGTTTTAGCTAAAGAAAAATTTGAAACCATAATCACACCAATCACACTCACGCCTAAACCAATATGCCCTAACACCATGCCAAAATGTGAAAATGATAATTGTGATAATCCTCGAAAATAACCGCCATGAAGTTTTGCTCGTTGCAAAGTATTTTGTAGCACACTGATAATAATCCACAACGCTAAGGATAATCCTAGGCCCACCATGAAATAAAATTTTCCAACAACGACGACAGGTAATAAAAATCCAAGCAAGGCACTTAATAAAAACGTAATACGTAATCGTTGCCACAATAAACGCAGCGATGTTTGTTGCCATTGGCTATGCGGCCCTATTCCCATGAGAAGTAATAATAAAATCATAAATGGCACAAACACCGTATTAAAATAAGGTGCGCCGACAGAAATTTTGCCCCAGTTTAGCGCCTGTAAAATTAAGGGATATAAAGTGCCAATTAAAACTGTGCCAGCAATCGCCGCTAAAATCACATTATTTAATAATAAAAATGTTTCTCGTGAAATTAATTTAAATACTTTGCCCGATGTCACTTTATGGGCCCGTAACGCATAAATCAATAATGATCCGCCAATGATAAATGCTAAAAATTTTAAAATATAATCGCCTCGCAAAGGATCAATTGCAAAAGCATGAACAGAAATTAATATGCCTGAGCGAACTAAAAACGTACCAATTAAACTTAAGGCAAAAGCAGCAATCGCTAATAATAAAGTCCACGATTTAAATACACCACGCTTATCACTCACCACTAAAGAATGAACTAATGCAGCCCCCACAAGCCAAGGCATGAAAGAGGCATTTTCAACGGGATCCCAAAACCACCAACCGCCCCAGCCTAATTCACGATACGCCCACCAACTTCCTAAAATAATGCCTAAGGTTAAAAAACTCCAAGCGATAAGTGTCCACGGACGCATCCATTTAACCCACGCTTGATCTAATTTTCCACTGATTAATCCTGCCAAGGCAAAAGCAAATGGCACTGCAAATCCCACATAGCCGGTATAGAGCATCGGCGGATGACTGACAAAACCAGGGTCTTGGAGTAAGGGATTTAAATCTTCACCATTAAGTGGAATATTAGGTAAAATTCGTTGAAACGGATCGGAGGTTGATAAAATAAATAATAAAAAGCCAACACTCACTATCCCTAAAAACGCAATTACTAATCCATGCATTTCTCGAGTAATATTTTTTTTAGCGAAACTCACCGCTAATGTCCAACACGCTAATATTTCAACCCACAATAGCATTGATCCTTCATGCGCGCCCCAAATGGCCGTTAAGCGATAAAAAAACGGTAATTTGGTATTAGAGTTTTCTGCAACATATAACACGGAAAAATCATTATGAATAAAGCAAAATACTAAAATCAAAAAACTACTGGTGACTAAAATAAATTGTCCCTTCGCTAAAGGTGTCGCCATATTTAACCAAGCGGCTTGTCGACAATAATAACCACAAAGTGGAAACGCGACTTGTGCGACGGCTAAGCATAACGCCAAAATTAAACAGAATTGTCCGAATTCAGGTAGCATTGATTTCTCTCATGTGCTGATAGTGAGGATAGTATTTCGCATGTTGTAATGCATCTTTAACTTGTCGCGGCATGTAACGATTATCATGTTTTGCTAATACTTCAACCGCCACAAATTCATGATTAGTTTGTAAATGTCCCAAAACCACAACGGAACGTCCCGCTTTAAATAAAGTTGGTAATACCCCATGAAATTCAACTGGAATACTATTTACTTTATCTGTCACTGAAAAATAAATGGTATTATTTTTTTTACCATAATGAATACTATTAAATGCAACTAAGCCGCCTAAATGAAACAAATGATGTTTCGGGGCTTTACCGGCCATCACTTCAGATGGACTAAAAAAGAAATCAATATTTTGTCGTAACGCGTATAAGATAAAACTTAATGCAATGCCAATACCCAACATCATCAATGTTATTTTAAGCAATCGTTTTTTACGAACGGCTTTCATGTTCGGTATTCTCCTCCATTTCCGTGCGTAGTTTTTTGAGTAATTGTTTTTGTTTACGCCTCGGCAAGAAGACATTTATCATCAACATCAAAAACAATGCGCCATAAGCTAACCAAACATAAAGTGCGTAACCGCCCATTTCAAAAAAATGTGCTAAATGTTTAATGATCATAATGACTCACCCATTCTTTTACCCATTGACGATTTTCTTCGCGTAAAATAATTTCCGTTTTCGCGCGTGTTAACATTAAAACAATATAAAAAATAACAAAAGCGAAAATCATGGTAATTAAAGGATGTAACATGGCAGGCGCAATTGTAGAATGACCAAAAATATTAATTGACGCACCTTGATGTAGTGTAAACCACCAATTCACCGAGTAATGAATAATGGGCACATCAATCGCACCGATTATTGCTAACACACTACTGGCTCGCGCCTCGACATAAGGTTCGGAAATGGCTTGTCTTAATGCGATATACCCCACATATAAAAAAAGTAAAATTAATTCAGAGGTGAGTCTTGCATCCCAAACCCACCAAGTGCCCCACATCGGTTTACCCCAAACACTCCCACTGAATAAAGCCAATGCTGTCATCGAGGCGCCGATCGGTGCGCTCACTTTGGCAACCACATCGGCTAATTTAATTTTCCAAATTAAAAATATAATGGCATTCACTGCCATCACCATGTAAATCATTAATGACATCATGGCCGCTGGGACATGAACATAGATAATACGAAAACCATCTCCTTGTTTATAATCTGCAGGTGCTAATATTAATCCGCCAATTAAACCGTAAACAAATAACAGTGCGAAAGCCCACCACAACCAAGGCATTAATTTTTCAGCAACCTGACAAAAATATTTTGGCGATGATAATTTATGAATAATTTTTAACACGCTATCCTTCCATTAACCCAATTCGTATCGCATAAGCTGCCGCAATAGGCGCTAACGTTAAAGCAAAAAATAATAACCCCAATAACAACGTCAATTGTCCAACCACAGGTAAATGACTATTTGCTAAATAAACGCTATTACTACCAAAAATTAATACTGGCACATAAAGTGGTAACACTAATAATGCTAATAATAAACCTTGATTTCCAAGTGTGAGTGTTAAGCCTAAACATATTCCCCCTAATAAATATAAAATAGGCGTGCCAATTAATAAACTTAACATTAATATCAACATGGCATGACTCGATAAATGATATAAATACGCAAGTAAGGGTGATAATAAAATTAACGGCAAGGCATTTAACAACCAATGACTCATTACTTTTATGATGATTAAACTACTTAATGAATAAGGGCTTAAGACTAATAACTCTAAACAACCATCATGAAAATCACTTTTTAGCATATTATCCAGCGCTAATATTGAAGCGATTAATGCCCCAACCCAAACTACGCCAGGTGCAATTTTACTTAAGATATGACTATTACTGCCTATAGCTAATGGAAATAAAATAACAATAATCAAAAAAAATAAAATCGGATAAGCGCATTCAAAACCAAGTCGCATCGAAATTAAAAATTCACGTTGGATGAGGATTTTATAATGTGTTAGTGTGTTCATTTAAAATCATCCAAGTTAATGGTTGTGACATGATGATTTGCCATGACTAAATGTGATGTTAAGATCACCATTCTTTGGCGTTGTTGATGCTCGATTAAAAGTTGCTGTAATATTGCAACACCGGTTTTATCTAATGCGGTAAATGGTTCATCTAAAATCCACAATGGCGCATCCGTTAAACACAATCGACAGAGCGCGACTCGTTGAATTTGGCCACGTGAAAGCTGACGACATAAAGTATGTTTTAAATTTTGTAAACTAAAGCGATGTAAAATAGAATCAATTTCTGGAGATGTATTAATTGCTAATATCGCTAAATAAAATTGAATATTTTCTAATACGGTTAATTCTTTTTTTACACCTGGCAAGTGCCCCAAATATAAAATTTCTTGTTGGTATTCAGCTAAATTCTGTTTTATAGATTGTAAACGCCATTTGATTTGCCCTTTGGCAGGCACTAATAAACCACATAATATTTTAAGTAATGAAGTTTTGCCTGAACCATTGGCGCCAATGACTTGTAAACAATCACCGGGTTTAAGATCAACATTTAAATTTGAAAACAATAAGCGATTGCCGCGTCGGCAAGATAATTGTTGGATTGATAAACTCGGGTTTTGAATTTCCCTCTGAATTAATTCCTCACTCAGCGCCACGCTTTACCCCTATCTTGCACCAGGCGCTAGTATATCAAATAGATGATTAGACTCGAAGCATTTCAAAATTACTCCCTTAAGATAACTAACTAACAGAAAAATCGTTATAAGCATAATGGCTATACTGGTGAATTATTTTTTTTATCATTTTAGCGTTATACTTAATAAAATATAGAGGCGTGATAAAGAGGATAAACATCATGTTAAAAGGGAAAATATGTATAATTATGCTCGCATTATGTTGGACGGTGGCGAGTCATGCGGCTATTTTTCATGATAATTATCCCAAAAAAGCCTATCAAATTTCGAAACAATTACAAGATAACACCAATCCTAGCTTAGCTTTTTCCGATGTTGGGGATTCAGGGGCAAGAACCATCGCTTATTTTTTAGAACACGATAAAACGGTTAAACATTTAAATCTAGAAAATAGCAAAATTACTGATGAAGGCGCCATATTATTAGCTCACGCGCTGGAAAAAAATCAGAGTTTAAAAACACTTAACTTAAGTCACAACAATATTACCGATAAAGGTATTATCGCACTTGCCGATGCCTTGAAAAAAAATAAAACGCTAACAGTATTAAAAATTAGTTTAAACCGTTTTGGTGATAAAGGTGCGGAAAATTTAATTGATGTTTTGCAATCAAATCCTAATTTAAAAAATATCACTGTTTGGGGAAACCAAGTTTCAGATGCCAATAAAAAACTAATTCGCTATCATAGTTTAAAAAACAGTGAATAATATACCCATTCCGCAACTAATGAATAGCCCTACTTCCTTCTGAATAAGGCATTTCTTACTTGTTCTTTTTTGTGTTGATGAATTTGTAGTTGTTCTTTGTAATGAAAGCCCTTTTTTCCTAAGGCTTGAAGCAAAGTGTCACTACTCGCTTTATCACACAAGTCTTCATGATAACAAGCATAATATAACAGTGTTTTTTGTGTCTTATTTAAATTAGCGAGATGAGTTTTAATATCATAATTTTCTGAATGCATAAATATTTTTAGCTTTGCTAATCTTGGACAATCATCGCCCTCTTCTGGATATGTTTTAGTGTGATCAAAGCAATTTTGTCGCATCAAAAAGTTATATAGAATTTTAAATGATTTATTCTGTCGATATTCAGAGGTCATTAAACGTGTTAGCTCAACAGTCGATTTTGACATTAATTCCGCCATTGATTCTTTAAGTTCTGGTTGAATCCAAGAATAAACATCAATTTGACAACTTTTTAAAGTATCATCATCAAACTGGGTGATGGGTCTTACGCTTTCGACATGAATGTAACGATATTGCGCTTGTTGTGATCTTGCCGGTTTGGGAAGATATTGAATCGGCAACACTAATTCAGGTTTTGATTTTACGATTGCAAATGAAATAATTTTATCTCGATGATAAGTTGCACTGACTTGATAACCTTTCTCGCGCAAGGCATGAATGAAATCACCATAGCGAGTTTCTAAGCCTGGCAAAGTAAACTCATCAATCAACAAAATGCCTCCAATTTTTAAAGCATGATAAGCTTGAATTAATGCCATAGCAGGGTCACTTAAATGCATGAATGTTTTTTGACTAGTAATAATATCGATAGACAACGGTTGGAATGGCACTTGCTGATAGTTTGGATAACCTCTTCTATCAAATAGTAAATCGGCATTTCCAACGATATAACCTGGACCTAGTTTATAAGGATTTTGATAGTCAAATAATGTTAAACCAATTGGAGTTAAATTTGGATTACGCGCACGCATCGCAGCTAAAAATGCACCTCTTCCACATCCAATATCCATCATCACAATATCTTCAGGGTTATAAATTAAAAACTCAGATGACAAGCTGAGATTAGGTAAAGAAAACAAATATAAAGGCGTATCAGTAAAACAATACATTGGCTGAGATTGTTGATTTTGTTTTTATAGTCTTAACGCTCTATCATCAATAAAACGAGGTCTTGCATCAGTTCGTTTTAAACCCACAGATCCAGAAGAACCATGTTCATGAAACATCGTTGATAATTTTGAGTCAGGTCTAGACATAATAAAAACTAATTCACTTTTTATAAATTATAGTCTACAAATTCAACTTACTCGAAAATTAGTGTTAATTTGAACTGTTAAAACGTAAAACCCTATTTATTTAATATGAGAAATTGAGGTTGGTTAATATCTCTGAATACAATATAATATGTTATTACATTAAAATATAATTATGTTATTCATAATAAAACAGATACTTATAGGAGCACCTCGTATGAGATCACTATTAAAACTAGCCCTAATCTCGATCTTATTTGGCATGACGCAACTAAGTTTTGCAAACTACTACCCCCCCTGCAATCTCGGTGCGCTACAAGTAAAGGGTGGAAAATATCTTGCTGCAAATGGGAAAAGCTTTTGGCTAGGCCCCATGCAAACGATGGGGAGTGCTGTTGAAGGTTTTTATTATGGTGGAGTTAATGCAGAAACTTGCACTTATGTCGATTCTCCCAGTGCCGGATTTTTTAGTTTTAATCAACATCCTGTTTTTTTAGCTGGGGGTAAAATTTCAACGTTTACCACACCAATACAGAATTATGACTTAATTCCCTCAGATGTTACCTATACAATCGTCGATAATACGCATATCAAAATGAATACTATTGAATTTACATTTCAACCTCAAGGCAGATAACGAGTCACATGACAAATTATAAAATAGGCGCCATTAATCTAGCTAAACGAATAATTATCCGAGAAATAAAAGATTTACTCTCATATTCATTTACATTAACACAATGACTCACGACAAAATCCTCTTGTAACATTCTTGCTGTCTGTTGAACAAAGTCAGGATCAGCAATAATCGCTGTTATTTCAAAATTAATATTTAATGATCGATTATCAAGGTTAACCGTACCCACACCGGCAAACTCATCATCAACAACAAATATTTTTTGATGCATGAAGCCATCTCGATAACGATAAAGTTTTATATCAAAATTTTTTAACTCATCGTAATAGGCAAATGAACATAAATACACCATTAAGTGATCGGCCTTTGCAGGCAATAAAATTCTAACATCAACACCACGTAATGCGGCTAATTGCAAAACATGAATAATATTTTTATCGGGGACGAAATAAGGTGATGCGATCCACAATCTTTTTTTTGCTTTATTAATAATACTCATCATCATTAAAGTTGCCGCATCAATTTGATCAGCCGGCCCTGTTGGAAAGATTAAGGCACTTATATTTTCTTCTGCTGGTCTAATTTGCCAATTCAATGTAGGAAAATCATGTGTCGCCCAATACCAATCTTGAGCAAATGAAATTTGCATGCATTGCACGGAAGGACCCATCATTAATAAATGCGTATCACGCCAATTACCAAATTTTGGATTTTTGCCAAGATATTCATCGCCAAAATTTAAGCCGCCGACAAAACCATATGCGCCATCAATTAATACGAGTTTGCGATGATTTCTAAAATTAATTTGAAAACGGTTTCCTTTACCTTTAGTCGTATGAAACGCAGATACTTCAATATGATGATCTAATAAATCTTTGATAAAGTGTTCTGTTAAATGATAGCAACCTATTTCATCATATAAAAAATAAATCTTGACACCTTGGCTCGCTCTTTCAATTAAGATTTCTTTAAACTCATTACAAATTTCATCATCACGCCAAATATAAGATTGCAAGCAAATATAGGAAGTCGCATGTCTCATTCGGGCTTTCATTTCAGCATAAGTTTCTTCGCCATTTATTAAGAGTCTTGCCGCATTACCTTTTTGAAAGGCAATACCATGAATATCACGTGAAATACTTTGCACAGAAATAAGTGGTTTGATGGCTTCTACACTATATTGATCTAACTCATAATAGATTTGATTAATACTATCTTTAAATTCAAGATAAGCTTGGCGGTGCGCTTCGGCATAACCATTAAATTTATTTCGTCCCAACACTAAATAAAACCATAACGAAACATAAGGTAAAATTAATAACGAAACAACCCAAGCAATGGTACCTTGTGACGTACGAGAATTCATCACCGCATGAGCCGCCGCGACCACACCACTAATATGAATTATTAATGCAACAAAACTGATTAATAAAATAATGTGGTGCGGTAATAAACTCATGATGCTTGAAAGAAATATCTAAACATCGCTAGGATTTTAACATCAATCCCATTGTTTGGACGTTTAATATCTGCATTTGAAAAATGTAAGAAATGTAAACTCAAATCATATTGTTGACGATCACCAAAAGTGGCACCAAATCCTAATAAATCTTCAAACGACCAATTCATACCTAAATTACGATGACCCAAACGACGATGGTTATATGCTGCTAAACCAACACTCGCTTCAAGGTAAGGAACAATACCATAAATTGCATTAGTCGGACGAAAACGAAAAACAGGATTAATACCAATAATCGCAATATTTTTATAGCGACCAAATTGATCACCTTGCGTGTGAAAATAAGCAAAATTCGCATCCCAATATCCTGTGGTATAAAAACCTAACAAAGGTAACAATTTTATATTCCAATTTTTTTGTAAAGCGATACGACCACCACGTAAATTATTTGGGTTACCTCCACCCACACCAATTGAAAAACTATCGATTAAAGCGGCATTTGCAAAACTAATACTAAAGAAAAATACTAACAACATAATCCATTTTTTCTGCATTATATACTCACCCCCCCCGTATTGAAGTAAGAATTTTATCCTTAAACTTGAGTCTTGTCTCTGCTTTCTTGTATGATTCCGACAAATTATACGCTGGAGTTTAAATCGCATGCACTTTTTAGCCGAATACGGTATGTTTTTATTAAAAACCTTAACCACAGTGATCGCCATTATTATTGTGATCGTTACCGTGATTGCAGCCGCATCTAAAGGTAAAGGTGC
>CAYGUK010000122.1:0-11291 GCA_964352985.1 uncultured Legionellales bacterium | reverse complement strand
AAAAAAAAATCCCTATTATGTCAATAATTGCTGGCACTTTTGCTCATAATTTGTGATACTCTTGTGCTCTAGAGTGGGGGTTGTAATTTCTGGGGTATGATTAGGCAAGTAGGGGCAGTCACAAAACGATTTTTTATTATTTTATTTGCGTTAATAATCTTAATCGCGGGATCTTGGGTGTGGCTGAAAATTGAAGGTCCTTATATTTTTCCAGTCAAAATTGTCAAAATCAATGGTGCAAACAAAGTTGATCAACAGCAAGATATTAAACAGGCTTTGTTACCCATGGTGACTGAAGGGTTTTTAGCTGTCAATGTCAATGCGATTAAGCAACGTCTATTAACGTTACCTTGGATTGCGCAAGCTGAGGTAAAACGTATTTGGCCTGATACATTAATCATTGGAATAAAACAACAAGTCGCAGTAGCGAGATGGAATGATCAGCAATTTGTAAATCAAGATGGAAAAGTGTTTTCAGCGATAACCAATGAAGATGCGAGTCAATTACCACAATTATTTGGTCCTGATGGTTTGAGTCCGATTGCTTTAGAACGATTACAACAATTTGATCAAATTTTAAAACCACTTGGACTTAGCGTGTTAACAATGAAATTAACAGCTCGACGCGCTTGGAATATAAAATTGAACAATGGCATGATTTTATATTTAGGACGAGTTAATATTGTCGCACGTTTACAAAAATTCGAGAATGTATATCCTAGAGTGTTCGCTAATCATGAGCAACAAGTAGATTATGTCGACTTAAGATATACCAATGGGTTTGCGGTTCGTTGGAAAAATGGTTCAGCACCAACTCTGCAAAGTAATAATAGCGTAGTCTAGGGAGTAGAGACTTTCATGGCAAAAAAACATGGCAAACAATTAATCGTTGCGTTAGATGTGGGCACATCAAAAGTAGTGGCCTTAGTAGGTGAATTAATGCCTGATGGTCAAATTGATGTGATAGGGATAGGCTCCCATCCTTCGCGCGGATTAAAACGAGGTGTGGTCGTTAATATCGATGCGACCGTGCAATCAATTCAGCGTGCTGCTGAAGAAGCAGAGTTAATGGCAGGGTGTGAAATTCATTCTGTTTTTACGGGCATTGCTGGCGGACATATTAAGAGTTTAAATTCTCATGGCATTGTTGCAATTCGTGATAAAGAAGTGAGTCAGGCAGATTTAGATCAAGTTATTGATGCTGCAAAAGCAGTCGCAATTCCAGCCGATCAGCGTATATTACATGTGTTACCCCAAGAATTTATCATCGATAACCAACAAGGAATTCGTGATCCGATTGGCATGTCTGGTGTTCGTTTAGAAGCAAAAGTTCACATGGTCACAGGCGCCGTTAGTGCCGCGCAAAATATTGTAAAATGTATAAGACGATGTGGATTAGAAGTTGCTGATATTAGTTTACAACCCTTAGCCTCAAGTCATGCAGTATTAACTGATGATGAAAAAGAATTAGGGGTGTGTTTAATCGATATTGGTGGTGGCACAACTGATATTGCTGTTTTCACTGACGGTGCAATTCGTCACACTGCTGTTATTCCAATTGCAGGCGATCAAGTGACAAATGATGTTGCCGTCGCGCTACGCACACCAACACAAAATGCTGATGATATAAAATTAAAATATGCATGTTGTTTTACGCCGTTAATTGATCCAAATGATATGGTTGAAATTCCCAGTGTTGGTCAAAGACCTCGTCGTGATGTGCCTCGTTTGAATTTAGCAGAAGTCGTCGAAGCGCGTTATGATGAATTATTTAAATTAGTAAAAGCGGAATTAAGACGAAGTGGATTTGAAGATCTTATCGCTTCGGGTATTGTTTTAACTGGCGGTGGTGCTAAGGTGATGGGAAGTACTGAGCTCGCAGAACAAGTATTTCAAGTGCCTGTTCGATTAGGCGTTCCACAACATGTTACTGGTTTATCCGATGTAGTTCATAATCCCATTTATGCAACAGGCATTGGTTTATTACTTTATGGGCATCAACAAACTCAATCCAAACAGTCCCATGTTTTAGTAAGTGATGGAGTAAAAGGTATTTGGAGTCGAATGAAAAATTGGATCCAAGGAAATTTTTAAATTTATTTCCCAAGTTAATTCATTGGGAATTTTAATTAATAGTAGAATTATTTTGTAAGGAGAAGCCCCATGTTTGAACTAATGGATGAAGATAGCCAAAGTAATGCGGTTATCAAAGTAATAGGAATTGGCGGCGGCGGCGGCAATGCCGTTGAACATATGTTACATGAACGCATTCAAGGCGTAGAATTTATTACGATGAATACCGATGCGCAAGCCTTAAAAAATTGCAATGCGCCAGCGATAATTCAAATCGGCGAAGAAATTACGAAAGGCTTAGGTGCAGGTGCTGATCCTGATATTGGTCGACGCGCGGCTGAAGAAGATTGTGATCGCATTCGTAGTGTCTTAGACGGTACCGATATGGTTTTTATTACTGCCGGAATGGGCGGTGGTACAGGTACTGGTGGTGCGCCTGTGCTCGCTGAGATTGCAAAAGAAATGGGAATATTAACTGTTGCAGTAGTAACAAAACCTTTTTCATTTGAAGGCCGCCAACGAATGAAGCAGGCCGAACTGGGATTAAGTGCGTTAACACAACATGTCGACTCTCTAATTACCATTCCCAATAATAAATTGCTTACTGTGTTAGGTAAAAATATGTCATTGGTTAATGCCTTCAAAGCAGCAAATAATGTGCTCTTGGGTGCTGTCCAAGGTATTGCAGATTTAATTACCCGACCTGGATTAATTAATGTTGATTTTGCAGATGTGAGAACTGTTATGTCTGAAATGGGCATGGCCATGATGGGTACCGGTAAATCAGGTGGCGAAAATCGTGCTCGTCGTGCTGCAGAGGCGGCAGTGGCATCACCTTTACTTGAAGATGTCAATTTAAATGGCGCGAAAGGTGTCTTGGTTAATATCACTGCTGGTTTAGATATGTCGATTGGTGAATTTGAAGAAGTGGGTGAAGTAATAAAAGATTTCACGTCTGAGAATGCAACCGTTGTGGTGGGAACAGTTATTGATCCCGATCTTACTGATGAGTTAAGAGTCACTGTTGTTGTAACAGGTCTTGGTTGTAAAGAAAATATTCGCGTTAGTGGTGAATCAATTCGTGAAAGTACAAGAACTGACGGCACAACTGATTATCAACAATTAGAACGCCCAACGGTTATAAGACAAAAGGGTATAACGGCAATGCCAATTACAGAAGCTGGTCTCGATGATGTTGATTATTTAGATATTCCAGCCTTCTTACGTCGCCAAGAAGAGGTATAAAGCTGAAAATATATACCCTCATACCGGAGATAACGGCAGTTTAAGGATGACATTTGGCTTAGCTACGATTATACTCCTTGGCTTTAATTTTATAGGCAAAGTTTAAAATTGTTGTCTATATATATAGAGAGAGAAAGATTTAAGGGCATAGATAATTATCGAATGCATGGTAGAGTTCGATAATGCTTCAAAAATACAACCGTATAATTTGCTGCATAACTATGCGCCTTACTCTAATGTTATTATAAATCTGATACTTGTGTTAAACTGTTACACAGGATTATGAGATATATTTCAGAAGGCTTTGGTGGAATGATTAAACAGCGCACCCTGAAGAATGTAATTAAGGCAACAGGTGTTGGACTTCACACGGGCGAAAAAGTGTTTTTAACTTTAAAACCCGCACCTGTTAATTCTGGGATTGTATTCAGACGGGTTGATTTAGATCCGGTTGTTACTATCCCTGCTCATAGTGATTATGTTGGTGAAACTGTGATGTCAACGAGTTTAAAAGTTGATGATCACAAAGTTGCAACCGTTGAACATTTACTATCAGCAATGGCAGGTTTAGGTATTGATAATGCGATAGTTGATGTAAATGCACCTGAAGTTCCAATCATGGATGGAAGTGCTGGTCCATTTGTATTTTTAATTCAGTCTGCTGGTATTATCGAGCAAAGCGCCGCAAAAAAATTCATCAAGATTAAACAAAAAGTTAAAATTCAAGATGGTGACAAATGGGCGTGTATTCAACCTCATGATGGATTTAAAGTATCATTCACGATTGATTATGATCATCCTGTATTTAACGATAGATCCAACAAGGCAACACTAGATTTCTCAAGTACTTCTTACGTAAAAGAAGTTTCTCGTGCTAGAACTTATGGTTTTATGTCGGAATATGAATATCTACGTGAAAAGAATTTAGCCTTAGGTGGTAGTTTAGATAATGCGATCGTTGTTGATGATTTTCGTGTCATCAATGAAGATGGTCTGCGTTATGAAGATGAATTCGTTAAACACAAAATACTAGATGCTATTGGGGATTTATATTTATTAGGTAACAGCTTAATTGGCGCATTTGAAGGTTATAAATCTGGTCATGCCTTAAACAACAAATTAATTCGCGAATTACTTGCGACTGAAAGTGCTTGGGAGTTTGTGACATTTGATGATGTTGAATCCATGCCAATTTCATTTAATAGGCCAATTCAAATCGCGTCGTAGTGATGTGAAATGAAAAAATTAACAGTCATTGTATTAGCAATAATTTGTTTTATACTATGTTCATTTGCCTCAACAAATGAACACTCCTCATCTTATTTAGAACGCTATATTGTAAAAAATATTCCTGCTGATAAAAATAAATTAACGAAAGGTGAAGCGGCGAGCGTTTTAAAACAATGGATATTAATGACTCACCCAAAAGCAAACTTAAATCATTTTTATGCTGAAGAAATAAGTGTCGATAAGTTATGGCTAGCCATGCAGGCACAAGTTTTTTCTGTCAATGATCAAAAGTTTTATTTAATCAAAAAATATAAAGTTCATGATTTAGGTAAAACGATTTCATCCTTTGCTTTAGTCTCTACAAATGAAAAGAAAGATACTTTATTATTTATTGCAAATCCTTGTGCAGGTTGTTCTTGTCCGATTGTGGGGGGATATCCAAAAATAAAAATTGTAAATGATAGACCTCCTCATAAATGTAATTATCCATTATTAGAAATAAAAAATATAAAAGAACAAATTCAAATTGTTCATGATAAAAAGATTTATGGCACAATTGAATTTCTTTCAGATAAACATGAATTCATTATTCATTGGGAAAATTAATTGCTGTTTTTGATTTTGCAAATTCAATTTTGAGGATATTAAATTAGTTTATTTATAAAAAGAACTCATAAAATCAATACCAGGCTGTAGACGTTTTCGCCATAGAATACCAAGATGTTCAGTAAATTGCCCATCATATTCTTTTATGGCTTGCAATAAAATACTAATCCAATATTGATATAACATAGGATCAATATTTAAATTTTCATTACAATGAGGTTTTCCTAAATACCTTTCATTACATCGTGGACACTCCTAAGCAGCTATTCGAATCGTAGAAATTTTAGTTTTGCAAAATCTGTATTACTAAATTTTGGCTTAATCAATGGAGATGAGGTGAGAAGAATATCATAAAACCTACCCAAAAATTTTTTCCCAGTAATCGTACGAGAAAGACATCTACCGAGTAATGACTGTGCTTCATATGAGTGCATTAACGTTTTCCTTGTTAATTAATTATCCAGTTTGGCAAAGTGAATAAAATAATTGATGATTTAGATCATTTATTATTTTATTTATCAGGCCTTTTTTACGATTTAAAATATAACAATTAAAAGAGTGTATTCCCTTTTCAAAATGACTATGTTTTATAAAAAGAGATTATATAGTGAAGTAGCTTAAGAAGTTATTTGTAATGAATTGAAAAATATTCGTAACATATAGTACGTGTTGATTATTGACATATTCTATTATGACCATCGAATATTTGAATTATATTCAAGTTAGTTTAGTTGTTAAAATTATTACAACTAATACAAAAAGGTAAGTTTGTGTTAAATAAAAACGCTATCAATCTATTAGTATTTCGCTTGGTGTTTTCACCTATGGTAATTGCACGAAGCATAGCTCAGCAAGTCAATGATTGTTTTAAAAAAAAGCATCTATTCGCCAGCCAAAATTATAAGAATCCCTCTAAAGTGGACGCAAAGATGTTAGCCCTGCCTGTTAACAAAGAAAAGAAAAATAACGATTGATCCTTTTTAACCCGGAATCTTATGAAATTGATAATAATAAGTAGATTTCGGGTGTTTTACTTTAAGATTTGTTTTTTACTACATGTTGAACTGCATGAAAAAATTCTTGTTCTTTAACATCTGCAGTTAAAGTACGATAAGTCCCATCAAATGCAGAGGCACTTTTCTTTGCTGCTGTTTGACCTGCTGATACAATTGCGCCACCAATAAAGGCTAAACGCCAATTGGTTATACCTTTAATAAACCCGAGTGTTGCACCAAAGATACCTGCAACTATCCCCGTGATTACACCACAAAATTGACTTGCTCTTAACGAGAGTGCTTTTCCTGCGTGTAGTTTGGCAGTGCTTGAAAAAGTTTTTAACTTTTCTTTTAAAGGGGCAACTTTTTCTGACTGAGGATTATTAATATAATTATTTGTAGATTCAACACAAATAGCGGCATTCTCTGCAATTGAATTTATTTTATTTTTTTTATCTTCTTTGGTAGCTGCTTCGTAGTCTTCAAGTAATTCATAGAATAGTTGATGAGTGCGTTTACGAAATTCTGAATACTCTGGGGGAATGGATTGCATTTCATTGAATAAATGTTTTATTCCTTCACTATCGTGCCATTTTTGTGCTTCAGGACTACCAGGATTTATATCCACTTCACCGGCTTTTTGTAACATAGTTTCATGTAACCCGTCTCTACCTTGAAAAAAATCTGTGACTAAAGTTTGATTATTTTGAGCAGCTATTGGTTGATCTGTATCTCTTGGTGTGACATCTTGATCTTGATGACTTCCAGGCAACATTAAAGCACTCACTTTTGTCTCTGGACCAAAGCGATAGTGATCTAATTTTGGTGAACGATAAATACTTTTTTTCTCATCGCTGCTAAAAGTAAAATAAGCATTTTTAACAGTGGGAGGTAGGATTCGTTTACGTCTTGAGCTTTCATGTCCAAAGCCCGGCACAGGATCCATTAAAAATAAATCAACTTCTACGCGATCACCAAAGCGATCAAATAGTTTATTTGCGAGTCGTATCGCCGTAGCTGCACCTCGACTATAACCTGCTAATCGGATTTTTATTTTTTCCCCAACTTTATCTTGTGATAATAAATGTTCTACAGTTTTGACAGATTCTTCAATGGTATTGTCTTCACCACTACCATTTAAAAACCCCATTCCTCTGTAATATAAATTATGGAACAATCCACACCGAGTCCAACTAGGCTGATATGCGCTTTGTTGATCCGCTAGAGAGCTCGGTTCTATCTGATATTGCCCGGGTCTATAACTTCCTTTTTTTACTTTACTGCCTACCCCTGAAACATAAAGTAATTCGCTCTGTGAAAGTTTTGCAGCATGGGCACCATCTACTATTGCTAAACCACTATTACCTGGACCCTTAGATCGCATGTGACTAAGCTGAGTTCCGCAAAAGACGAAGTTAAAAGATTTAGGTTGTTGAACAACCATATGTTCAGCTGGTTGCATCTTATTCTCCAGGTTTGTTGTTTTCTTTCCCTGAATTAATAATAATGTATATTATACATCTATTCTCGAAAAAATACTATATCATGAAACATAGAATCAACTTGCTGAAATACAATATTTTTACATGAAATTGTATTAATTTAAGTAAATATTACTATGTGTTAAGTAATGCGCTTGGAGAGGGAAATTTATAGTGACGACAGTTTATCATTCAATATGATGTGTCAATCTTGAATGATTTCAGCGATTCTCTGTAATTGTTCACAGGCAACAGGGGATAGTACAATACTTTTTGCGTTATCTTGCAGAATTTTATGTGGTTCTGATTCATGTAATACAGATATGCGAATAGATGCGATTCCTGGAATAAGATTTGGCTGACGTAATTTCATAATTAAACTTGAAGATTGAAATCTTAGTCGCGTTGCCCAGGCAGAGTTAGTGGTCGCAATAACTAACACACCATGATTAAAATTAACGACTCGACAGCAATCTTTTAAATCAGTTTCCAGATATTGCTTGACAATTTCGTCCAAGCGCATGATATTGTTGGCTTTTGTCAATAAATAGTGGAGATGACTGCTCTCATCGAGTAGGATAGAGATTGATTTTTCGGGTTTTGTCACCATATTGGAGGCAATAATAGTATTTCCACGGTAACAAGTAAAGATAGGTATTATGAGTATATCAGGTGTATTTAAAAAAGTTTTTGGTAGTCGCAATCAACGTTTAGTAAAGCAATATTCAAAAATAGTTTCCAATATTAACGAATACGAATCCTCTTTTGAAAAATTATCAGATAATGAGTTAAAAGCTAAAACACAAGAATTTAAAAATCGATTAGCGAATAACGAAAGCTTAGATGATATTTTACCTGAAGCATTTGCCGTGGTACGCGAAACATCAAAACGCACCTTAGGGATGCGTCATTTTGATGTGCAAATGATAGGTGGCATGGTTTTGCATAATGGTAAAATTGCCGAAATGTGTACTGGTGAAGGTAAAACCTTAGCTGCAACATTACCTGCTTATTTAAATGCGTTAACTGGTAAAGGCGTTCATATAGTTACGGTTAATGATTATCTTGCTGAACGTGATGCAAACTGGATGCGTCCAATTTATGAATTTCTGGGATTAACCGTTGGTATAAATCTTACGATGATGGATCACGATACTAAAAAGCAAGCATTTGCCGCGGATATTACTTACGGTACGAATAATGAATTTGGTTTTGATTATCTGCGCGATAACATGGCTTTTAGTTTAGAAGACAAAGTTCAACGTGAGTTATCTTTTGCGATTGTTGACGAAGTCGATTCTATTTTAATTGACGAATCACGCACGCCTTTAATTATTTCTGGTCCAACTGATGATAATTCTGATAATTATATAAAGATTGATAAATTAATTCCTCAATTAACCAAACAACAAGAAGAGAATGGTCCTGGTGATTATTCTTTAGATGAGAAAAATAAACAAGCTTATTTAACTGAAGAAGGTCATGAAAAAATCGAGCAATTATTAATTCATGCTGGTATTTTGCAAGAAGGTGATAGTCTTTATTCTGCAAGTAACGTTACGCTCATGCATCATGTTTCATCCGCGTTACGCGCTCATACTTTATTTCAGCGTGATGTTGATTATATTGTAAGAGATGATGAAATTGTTATTATCGATGAACATACCGGTCGTGCACTACCCGGACGTCGCTGGTCTGAAGGATTGCACCAAGCCGTTGAAGCCAAAGAAAGGGTCACGATTCAAAATGAAAATCAAACATTAGCGTCGATTACTTTTCAGAATTATTTCCGTATCTATAAAAAATTAGCAGGCATGACAGGAACAGCCGATACCGAAGCTTATGAATTCCAAGAAATCTATAATTTAGAAGTCGTGGTTATCCCAACCAATCTTCCCATTGCGCGTAAAGATTTGCGTGATCAAGTTTTTATGTCACAGGAAGAAAAATATCAAGCGATTATTAATGATATACAAGATTGTGTGAATAATAATCGTCCAGTTTTAGTTGGTACCGCATCTATAGAAACATCTGAATTAATATCAAATCTCATGAAAAAAGCAAAAATAAAACATGAAGTATTAAATGCGAAACAACATGAACGTGAAGCGCATATTATTGCGCAAGCGGGTAAACCCGGTTCAGTGACAATTGCAACAAATATGGCGGGTCGTGGAACCGATATTGTGTTAGGCGGAAACCTTGATGCAGAAATTGCAGCAAATGAAAATCTGTCTGAAACTGAACTACAAAAAATAAAAGAAGAATGGAAAAAACGTCATCAACAAGTTCTCGATGCGGGCGGTCTCCATGTTGTCGGAAGTGAACGCCATGAATCTCGTCGTATCGATAATCAGTTGCGTGGTCGTTGTGGTCGTCAAGGCGATCCTGGAAGCAGCCGTTTTTATTTATCACTTGAAGATAATTTACTTAGAATATTTGCGCCAGAATGGGTTTCCAACTTAATGAAAAAAATGGGTATGCCTAAAGGCGAGCCGATTGAGCATGGCATGGTGTCACGTTCAATTGAAAATGCGCAACGAAAAGTAGAAGGTCATCACTTCGATATTCGTAAAGAATTATTAGAATTTGATGATGTGGCTAATTCCCAACGTAAAGTAGTTTATGAGCAGCGTGCTACGTTGATGTCTGTTGAAGATGTGTCAGAAACATTAAATGCCATTCGTGAGGATGTGATTGATGGTGTGATTTCTCTTCATATTCCACCTGATAGTTTAGAGGAGCAATGGGATATTGCTGGACTTGAAAAACAAATAGAAGGTGATTTTGCAGTTAAAATGTCGATTCAACAATGGCTCGATGAAGATACGAATTTACATGAAGAAAATTTACGTCAAAAAATTATCGAAGGCATTGTATACGCTTATCAATTAAAAGAACAAGAAGCGGGTAGCGAAGTCATGCGTCAATTTGAAAAAGCAGTCTTGTTACAAGTTTTAGATAGTCATTGGAAAGATCATTTAAGCGCGATGGATCATTTGCGTCAAAGCATTCATCTCCAAGGATATGCGCAAAAAAATCCAAAACAAGAATATAAACGTCAAGCGTTTGAATTATTCAGTGATATGTTAGAAAACGTCAAACATGAAGTCATTAGTATTTTATCAAGTGTCGAAGTGGCACGTGAAGAAGATGTTGAAGCATTAGAAAACCAACGACGCATGGCTTCTGAAAATCAAGCGTTATCATTTCAACACGCGGCGTTTCAAACGCTTCCCGATGATGAATTAAACATGCCTGGTGATGAATCAGGTAAAGTTGTGCCTTTTCGACGTGATGAGCCTAAAGTAGGTCGCAATGATCCCTGTCCGTGTGGATCAGGCAAAAAATTTAAACAATGTCATGGTAAGTTAACTTGAGCATAGAAGTGGCGGTTGGAATTCTCAAAAATAAACAAAATCAATACTTAGTTGCTAAGCGCCCACAGCATGTTTTTTTAGGTGGAAAATGGGAGTTTCCTGGCGGTAAAGTTGAATCTCACGAATCGATTATTACAGCTTTAAAACGTGAATTGTTTGAAGAAATTGCAATTGAAATTCTTGAATATCAATTTTTAATGACGGTCACTCATGATTATCCAGAAAAAACAATTAAACTGCATTTTTATTTAATTTCTGATTTTGAAGGTCAAGAAGAAGGA
>CAYGUK010000121.1:0-11380 GCA_964352985.1 uncultured Legionellales bacterium | reverse complement strand
CACTTAGTTTTTATTCACAAACATTCTTGCAAAAACGGGTGGGTCCATATAAGTTCCAATGACAATAAAAGAAGACTTAGTTTCTGATTTTAAAACACATCACAACAACAACTAATCAATTTACAACGAGAAATAAATTTTCAACAAATTTATTTCTCGTAATTATTTATTCGGAAATAATTGCATAGACCAATAAACTTTTAACTGTGACGTCACCTTGATAAAATCTTGCATATTAACCGGCTTAAGAATATAACCTGCAACATGATCATTATAAGCAGCAACAATATCTTTTTCCGCATCAGACGTAGTCAAAACAATCACCATCATTTGATTTAATTCAGGGAATTTTCGGATGTTAGCAAGTAATTGCAAACCATTCATTCTTGGCATATTAATATCGAGTAACATAATTTTAGGTAAGGGATCGAGCTTTTCTGGACCCGTTAACATCGCCATCGCATCAACACCATCATAAGCAACATGTAACGGATTTAAAATCTGACATTCATTAAATGCTCGACGAACAGTTTCTTGATCAATTTCATCATCTTCAACTAATAATATATGAGGTAGATTCAAAACTTGCTTCATTTACAATCCTAGGCTTATCCTATTTTTTGGCCAAGTAAATTTAAATATCGTTCCAGTTGTTAACTCATTGCCAATCCAAATCATACCACCATTGAGTTCAACTATTTTTTTCACTAACGTGAGCCCCACGCCCGTGCTTTCAATTTTATCCCGCGGTTGCAACGTTTGGAACATCGTAAACACTTGTTCATGATATTGTTCATCAATACCTGGACCATTATCTTCAATGAGGAAAAGATAATAGCGTTTTTCTTCCAAATATGAAATTTTTATTTTGATTTCATCTTTGTCACTATATTTTATGGCATTGTTGATTAAATTTGAAAAAACCTGTGCTATTTGTGTCTTCTCACCACATATATCAGGTAATTGTCGAGGTATAGAAATAGAACAATTTTCAGGGGGTTGCAAAAGTTCAATCGTATTAGTTAACACTTTCGATAAATTGATCATTTCTTTTTTTTCTGCATTTGCACCTAGTTTAGAGTAACTTAATATACCATTGATTAAATTGTCCATGCGGTGAACGCGTGAAATTAATTTATTAAAATATTCTTTTGACGCTTCACTCAAAGTATTTTCCTTTGAACTACTAATCCACTCAGATAATTTTTCAATCGCTCGTAAAGGCGCACGTAAATCATGAGAAGTAATATAAGCGAATTGTTCAAGATCTTGATTAGATTTACGTAACGTTTGTTCGAGTTCTTTTAAGGGCGTAATATCAGTGTAAGTGCCAATCATGCGCATGTTATTCGCATCAAGATCATTAATCATCACCCCTTTACAATAAATCCATAACACATGGCCCTCTTTATGACGAAAGCGTAAAGTGATTTGATAAGGTTTTTTTTGATTAATGTAAGCTTTTAAAGTTTTATTATTTTTTTGCAAGTCATCTTGATCAACTAAGTCTTGCCATGCTGAAAGCGTATTCTTTAACTCAGAAGGATTATAACCTAAATGTTTTTTAAATTTATCATTATAAAAAAAATGTTCCGTTCCCATTAGCCATTCCCACCACCCATCAGCCACTTCATTTAAAATAAAGTGTTGTCTCTCTTCAATATTTTTTGCTTGAAGTTTTTGTTGATATAATTCCAAAAAGATTTTTGCTTTTGCGATGAGTAAGTCAGGATCAAACGGTTTAAATAAATAATCCACAGCACCCACATAATAACCTTGCTTGACATATTTATCATCTTTGCTAATTGCCGTAACAAAAATAATGGGTATTAATTTCGACTCGACATTACTGCGCATTAATTCAGCTAACTCAAAACCATTCATAATAGGCATTTGCACATCTAAAATTGCCAATGCAAATGTGTGCCGAGTGATAAATTGCAAGGCTTTTTCACCAGAATCCACTAAGTAAAGTTCAGCTGATAAATCAACTAAAATTCTTTTCATCACTTGTAGATTTTCTGGTTTATCATCAACAATTAAAATCTTTGCTATATCTGACATTTTAAAATAAATCCTTCCATATGGAATGATGAGAAGTTATCTTTTGAATGGTATTAATTATATTTTCAAGATCTAAAATATAATCTATACAACCGGTATTTATACCAGCTTGAGGCATATATGAATATTCTGCTTCATTAGGATTTTGCGCAATCGTTAATCCCCCGTATTCTTTTACTGCTTTCACGCCCAAACTACCGTCATTATTTGTCCCAGTTAAAATCATCGCTATTAAATGAGTTTGATAACACTCAGCCGCACTTTTAAATAACACATCAATCGAGGGACGAGAAAACTTGACTTTTTCATCAAATGAAAGACTAAATGATTTATCCTCTTCTATTAATAAATGGTAACCTGGCGGAGCAAGATAAATTGAATTAGCTGCAATAAATTGCTTATCTTCAGCCTCCTGAACTTTATTATGTAAACGCATCGAAATAATTTCAGCCATATCTTTAGAATCTTCAGCGATATGTTGTACTATCACGATCGCGTGACTTTCTGAAATGGGCCACTGTGACAGTAATTTACAAATCGCTTTCACCCCTCCAGCAGAACAACCAATCACAATTAAATACTTTGGATTATAAACTGGCATCATAGGGATTTTTCCTGTACAAGCGACAAGATTTATCAATAATGTGAAAATCTTCTTCGCAATCAGAATATTTAATGGTTTCCTTAGGGCCTAACGCTAACACCCCATGTGGCACTAAACTCGTAGAAAACAATTTTAAAACTTTACCTTGTAATTGCCGATTAAAATAAATTAACACATTCCGGCACACGATTAAATGCGCATCAATAAACACTTTATCATGGACTAAATTATGTTGTAAAAAGTGGATAGCACGACGTAAAAAAGGTGCCATAATTGCCCATTTTTCTTGGGTAATATAATAATCAGAAAAATTGTTTTTTCCTTCAACTTGCTGATAATTTTTAGTATATTCACGAATTGATTCATTGGTAAAAATACCTTCATCCGCATGATTTAACACCACTTCGCTTAAATCAGTGGCATAAATTAAACTCCGCTCAAGAAGTCCTGCTTCATGCAATAAAATCGCAATTGAATAAGCTTCTTCACCACTCGCGCATCCTGCAACCCAGATATTAATATAGGGGTAAGTAGAAAGTATAGGAAAAACATTGTCGCGCAGAGTTTGAAAAAATAACGGATCACGAAACATTTCGGTATAGTGAACAGTAATATGATTAATAAAGTCGACAAATTTTTCATTATCATGTAACACGTGACTAATACATTCACTAATGTATCGATAATTATGATGAGCAATAAAACTTTCAATTCTACGTTTAAGTGAAGCAAACGAATAGTTCGTAAAATCATATCCGTAATATTGATTAATCGCATTGAGCAATAATTTTATTTCGATTTTTTCTAATTCGAGATCATTCACTGTCAACCCATACCCTCATAGTATCTAACAGTTTATCAAAATCGACTGGTTTAGAGATATAATCATTTGCACCTGCTTCTAGGCATTTTTTCTTATCACCAGACATCGCTTTTGCAGTTAATGCGATGATAGGAATCGCACGCCAATCTGAATTGGCTCTAATATGGTGAATAGCTTCATAGCCATCCATTTCCGGCATCATGATATCCATTAAAATAAGATCAACATATTTTAAGCGATGTAATTTTTCCAGCGCTAGTTTTCCACTGTCGGCAATAATCACATCGACTTTTTCGTATTTTAATTGCTTAGATAAGGAAAAACTATTGCGCATATCGTCATCGACTAATAGTATTTTTGCACCCTCTAGCGGATCACTACGTTTATGCAGTTTTTTCAGGATGGCTTTTTGTTCTGTTAATAAAGATGTTCCAACACTGTGTAAAAATAAAGTGACTTCATCTAATAATCGCTCAGGTGAGTTTGCGCCCTTGACGACAAAACTTTGTGTAAAACGATTTAATTCTCTATACTGATCTTTCGTTAATTCTTGTCCGGTATAAATGATAATTGGTGGAGTTTGATTTAAAATTTTAGTTTTTTCTATTTTTTGTAATAATGCTAAAGCTGTCATATCTGGCAAGTTATAATCTAGGATCACACAGTCATATTGACTTTCATTCAAAATATCAAAAGCAGCTTGTCCAGTACGAGCGGTTGAAATATTTGTACCTGGATGTGAGATTAATTTTTTAATTGCGTGCTGACTACCCTCATCATCTTCAATAACTAATATTTTTTTGATGGATTTATTCGTTTGGTTTTCTATAGTATTAAAGATTTGTAATAATTTAGCTTCATCGACTGGTTTCATGAGAAACTCAACCACACCCAACTGCTGCCAACTTTCGCCTCGATCATGACCACTCATAATATGAACCGGAATGTGTCGGGTATTTAAGTTATTTTTTAATTCTTCTAATACTTTTTTGCCATCCATATCAGGTAACCCAAGATCAAGTAAAATAGCACTGGGTTGAATTTGTTTTGCGAGTCGTAATCCAGCTTCACCAAAAGTAGCCACCACACATTTAAATTGCTTTTGGTGAGCTAATCTTATTAAATATTTAGCGAAATCTGAATCATCTTCAATAATTAATATAGATTTATCTTCATTCGATATTGATAATCTATCATCTGCAACGGTTGCCTTCTCATTTAACAAAACATCTTGATGATCAATAATAGTATTTGCTTTCGAGACAACTGTCTCCGTGCTTTTTATAATCTCAACAGTATTTAACTCGCTATAATTTAATGGTAGTCGAAATATAAATCGACTCCCTTTATTGGGTTCAGAATAATCAAGCGTCACTTCACCTTGAAGTAATTTCGCTAATTTCATGCTAATCGTTAAGCCTAAGCCGGTTCCACCATAATGTCTCACAGTGGAGCCATCTGATTGCTGAAATGCTTGAAAGATGAGTTCTTGTTTATCCTTTTCAATGCCAATCCCACTATCTTCAACAATAAATTTTATTCCCGAAATAGCTTGGTTACCTTGTAAAACACAGTTAGCAATCGTTACTGTTATGTGCCCTTTTTCAGTAAATTTAAACGCATTAGATAATAAATTTCTTAAAATTTGCTCTACTCGCAAGGTATCAGAATAAAAAACGTGCGAAGATTCAATCTCATTTTTAATTTTAAAAGATAATGCTTTTGAAACCGCTACAGGTTGAAATTGTTTTGAAAGCGTTTCTATCAATTGACCAAAAGTTATTTCTTCACAAGATATATCCAATTTACCTGCTTCTACTTTAGATAAGTCTAAAATATCACTGATTAAATTCAATAACGTTTTTCCAGAGTTTTCGATAACTGTTAAATCTTCAAGTTGACTTTCATTTAAATTCCCTTCACGATTTTTCTTCAAACCTGATGATAATAACAATAAACTATTGAGTGGAGTACGTAATTCATGAGACATATTTGCTAAAAATTCACTTTTATATTTACTTGACTCAGCAAGTTTTTGGGCTTTTTCTTCGATTTCTTCATTATGTTTTTTGATTTCATCTTGTTGAATTTGGACTAATTCCATTTTGTCATTTAATTCTTCATTCATAACTTTGAGTTCTTCAGCTTGTACTCGTAAATTTTCTTCAGAGGCTTGTAGTGCATTGGTTTGCTGAATTAACTCTTCATTATTTGCACGTAACTCTTCTTCTTGACTTTGAATTTTTAAAAACATATGTTTTACTTTATCACGTGATAAAGCAGTGGAAATATAGTTCGCTAATATATTGGCAGACTCTTTTAAAAATGACATTTTTTCTTCGTCAAGTTTTGTTTTGAGTCCGAATTCTAAACAACCAATTGCACGCTCTTGAAAGATTAGGGGTAAAAACAATAATTGCTGTGGTATTATTTTACATAACGTAGATTCAGTAAAGATATTAAATTGCTCATCATTATCACAAGAATATATTTCACTTTGTTTAATCACACTTGCCACTAAACCTGTTGATTCGATATGTGATTCGCTAGCTTTTAAACTTTGCTGATTTAAACCAAAATGAGCGATTAAATTAATTTTTTTATCATATTTAACATAGCAAGCCGCCGTTAAAATGTTACCTTGCTTGACTAAAAATCTAATCGTATTTTGTGCTAATTCGATTGTGGTTTTATCACCTTTTAAACAATCATAAAATTGATTGATCAAATCTTTTTGATTATTTTGTATAATTAAATCATCATTAATTTTCTGTAATTTTATTTCCTGTTCTTTTTGAACCGTAATATCACGGACAATCCCTGTGAAATAATGTTCCCCCGCAATTTTCATTTCGCTGACAGAAAGATGAGCGAAAAATTCACTGCCATCTTTACGAATCGCTTTTACTTCACGACCCCGACCAATTACTTTTTTATTTCCAGTTTCAAGGTAGTTTGTTAAATAACTATCGTGTTCTGAACGAACAGGTTCTGGGGTTAATACCGACACATTTTTCCCAATTAAAAAATCAGCATCATAACCAAATAATCGTTCTGTGGCTAAATTTGCAGATTGAATATAACCCGCGGTATCAATAACAATAATGGCATCGACTGCTGTTTCTAATACCGCTTTATTTTTTGCCTCGCTAAATTCAAGTCGTTCACGTGCACGATTGATATCACTTAAATCATGCAGCACTCCAGCAAAAAATATTTCACCATCAAGGTGAATTTTTGAAACAGATAAAAACAAATCTACAATACGCCCATTTTTATGTTTAGCTTTGATTTCTCGGCCAATTCCGATAATTTTATTTTCACCCGTATCTAAATGGTGTTGAATATAACCGTCATGCTCAATTGCTGTTTCATGAGGCATTAACATTTTGACATTATTATTTAACATTTCCTTTAATGTATAGCCTAGTAATTTAGTTGTTGCCTGATTACAACTTTGAATAATACCATTGTTATCAATCACAATAATGGCATCGACCGCGGTATCAATAATACTGCGATACCATCCTTCGTTTTCATACAGTCGGGAAACGGTTTCAACTAGAGATCGACATTGAGCACGAACTTCATCATCACTTATCTCATTGGTAATTTTTCTTATTTTGTCGATATTGATTGGTTTTTCGGAAAGTAACTGTAAAATATT
Organism: uncultured Legionellales bacterium; assembly: GCA_964352985.1. Lineage (GTDB taxonomy): Bacteria > Pseudomonadota > Gammaproteobacteria > JAHCLG01 > JAHCLG01 > CAYGUK01. The sequence goes on along the minus strand of CAYGUK010000121.1, from coordinate 4,222 downwards.
TTGTACATCTTGATTCACGGCCGTGATTCACCTTAAAGCAATAAGTATGAATGAGTTTAGCACCTTTAGTTATTCTTATATACCCAATAAACGAACAGTCATTTGATTATTTAGGCCAAGAAAAAAGTACTTTTGTGCCGCCATTTTCAATGGTTTCTATATTAACTCTACCTCCATTTAATTCAATAATTTTTTTCACCAGTGCTAACCCCATTCCAGTCCCTTTATACAAATCTTTTGATTGTAAAGTTTTAAAAACTTCAAACACACTTTCATGAAATTCTTCATCAATGCCAGGACCATTGTCGATGACTGAAAACCAATAGTAGTATTCACTATGTTGATCGCATTCAATAATAATTTCAGGTTTTTCAGTATGATTAAATTTAATTGCATTTTGCAATAAATGTTGAAAAATCGTCTTAATGTATTTTGGATCAGCCGTGATGGTAGGTAATGAATCCGATATTATAAAACTCGCTTCATTAAAAGGTGGATTATCAATCAATTGATTTAATAATTGATAAATATCAATTTTAATTTGACACTCACTTTTGTTAAAACCCAAACGAGAAAATTGTAATAAATCCTCAACCATGGTGTCGAGATAAAACATTCTATCTTGTAATAATCCAAAATAATGTAATGAGTTTTCGGAAAATACGTTTTCATTATCTTTAACTAACCACTCCACAAGTTTACTCATCCCACGGAGGGGTGCTTGAAAATCATGCGACACTACATAAGCAAATTTTTCAAACTCCTCATTGAGCAATGTTATATCATGTATACTATTGTCTGAAATGATGTTAAAATTTACTTCTTTATTAAGTTTTGCCATCGCTATCTGCGCTACTCTCTAATTAATGAATATTTCGCCCCTCATCTATTTTATCATTGTGTTGTTTTTGCCCATCCTTAGTCTCATTGAAAAGAGTGTTTAGTAGTACTTTGTTTTCAGCATTAATTTCTGGATTAGATAAGTTAATATGACTAATTAATTCCATTTCTTTTAAAATTATCATCATTCTATTGCAAATAGATTTTATCTCTAAACAGTAATCATGCTGTGTTTCATTTAATTGACCAATTTCACAATCAACTAAAATAGAAATCAAATCATCTAATTGACTTAATTGTGGATAAAGATTTTCAGCATGAGATGATTGCATTAATTGAATTTTTGCATGCATATTCTCTAATTGCTGTGAATGATTTTTAAGTTGTTCAATCATCCAATATTTTTCAACAGTGCTTGTAATCGCACGATATAAAGAAGATTTATTAATATCACACTTTTTAATATAATCACTCACTTCTAAATGGAAAGCATGCTGAGCGATAGTTTCACTCCCTTGCCCTGTCACAATAATAATGGGCACACTATTTTGTGTTTCTTTTTTAAGTTTAGCAATAAATGATAATCCATTTTCACCAGGCATATTATAATCTACCAAACACACATCCGCTTTATACTGCCTAAGGATAATTCCCGCATAAACAGCATTACTTGCTTCAAGAAATTGAAATTTATAAGGCATGTAACATTCTTTGAGTAAACACTTATACATTTCTCTATCGATACAATCATCATCCACTATTAAAACAGTAATTTTGCGTTTCATCATCTATACTCTTAAAATTGATTTTTCATTCAGACGATTCCAATATCGTCATTCCGTGCAATAACTTAAGTACAATATATTGGCATATAAGGTTCCTTTATTTAGCACTAATAAAGTACATCATTTTATCTAATTATATAAATCAATATTTTACAATCTTGTTCAAAATATATTTTGAGAACCTTATCTTAAATAAATATGTTATATCATAATATATTTTAGACAAGTGCTTAGAGACAATCGTGGATACTAACTAAAGAATATACGTAACAAACCGATAAGTCTGTAATAGACTGTAAAGAGGCTAAGCTTAATATTATGGATAGTCTTAAGATATTGATTGTCGATGATGATTGTATTGATCGTGAAAATTATCAAATTTTCCTTCAGGAAAATAATGATCAGCATTTTATTTTTAAAGAAGCATCTTTTGTTACTGAAGCATTTGAATTTATGCAAAAAGAACACTTTGATGCCCTTATCATTGATTACAATATGCCAGGTGAAAATGGATTAAAACTATTACAACTTTTAAAAGATTACATGACCCTAGAAGTTGCAGTTATCATGCTCACCGGGCAAGGTGATGAAAATATCGCAGCAAATGCTTTTCGAGCAGGCGTAAATGATTACTTAGTTAAACACACGTTAACAGCCCCAGCACTTCAACGTGCAGTTCATAATGCTGTCGAAAAAAATAAACTAAATTCCACCATTAAAATACAAACAAAAGAATTAAGGAGACAAAATGAAGACATGCATCGACTCTATCACACTTTATCGCATGAATTAAAAACACCATTAACTTCAATGCATGAGTTTCTAGCTATATTAATCGATGAAATTCCAGGTCGTATAAACGGCGAACAACGCATGTGTTTACATAATGTTAAAGAAAGTTGTGAACTTATGACTTTATATATTAACGATTTAGTTGATCTGAGCATGTTAGAAAATAATAAAATTGCAATAAATATTACAACATCAAATCTAAAAGATATCCTTTCTCATTGTGTAATGGCCGTGAAACATAACGCAAATAACAGAAAAATTAAAATCGAATGTGAAAACATTGACTATCAAATCAAATGCGATCATCATCGCATGGAACAAATCTGCATAAATTTATTAAATAATGCCATTAAATTTTCACCCATTAATAGCATTATTAAAGTCAAAGGTGAAGCTTCTTTAACAGCGAACAGTTTGAATGTTCACTTTATTGACCAAGGATGCGGCGTTGAAAAAAAAGCGCAGAAACGTATATTTGATCGTTTTTATCAAGTAGACCCGATAAAAATTGGCAGTAATGCCGGCTTAGGAATTGGTTTAAACCTTTGCAAGTTATTAATCGAAAAACAAGCCGGCGAAATATCGGTAATGAGTAATGGCCGTTCAGGCACAACGTTTACCTTATCACTTCCACTCAATTAGTTGATTAACTCTTTCATTGTAGCAATTTTAATCGCCTCGGCAATTGTTTGGGCATTAAGTTTAATTTTTAATCTTTTGCGATATGTTATCACTGTGTTAATCGTCAGATTAATAATCTCTGATATTTCTTTATTCTTTTTACCAATTGATACTAAATAAAGAATATTTTTTTCTTTTTCAGACAAACGAATTTGTTGCTGTTGACGGTTAAAGATAAACTCACCTCGTAATACGTTAAATGAGAAACGTAAATCACTAAAATGACGAATTAAAATTGGACTAATGTCATCAATTAAAGAGCTACAACTTGCTTCAAACTGATTTATAGTTTTTTTATAGAACAACTCTTTATTTTCTATTTTAGTATCAGTTGATAAATTAAAGATAAATTTATATCCTTCCGTTTCTCGATAAATGCTATAACATTGATGAATCTGATATTTTTTATATAGCGACTCTGTCATTTGATCAATAAAGTCACCAGAAACATCATCACTATGGATCAGATAATTTTGCTTTATAAAAGCTTCTTTTTTAAACTTTGAATAACCACGACTCAACCCTGTATTTTGCAACTTTGCAAAAAAAGGAAACAAGTTTGAAACCATAAATGTATTTCCTGAAGAGGAATGAATAATGATTGACAACTCTTTAAAATGAGGAATTGCTTTATCAAATACTTCACAAGCTTTAATAAATGCAAACTTTTCATCATAGAATAAATTTTGTTCTTTATCGTTTTGTTCGCGTTGCCATGAATTAATTTCTTCTAAACATTGTGAAAACTTAGTGTGAATATTTGATTCTGACATTTTATTTTCCTATTTATTAAAGTTATTCAATAATTTGTATAGGATATAATATAAATATTTTTGCCCCTGTTTATAAGGTTCATTAATTTTAAATATGAAGGTACTGTAGTTCTTCTGTGCTTAATTTTCGTGCCTGACTTTAAACATCAAGAAATCAAGACAATATGATTCCATTTCTTAATTAAGTAGGTGAGCGCAAGTTTGAATAACAAATAAAATCCATATCCAGCTGAAGTTTATTGATTATAAGCCATTGATATCTGATTTGTAATCTTGCTATATTATATAAGTTTCATGACAATTGTATCGCTTTATACTATATTTGTAACTTCACCAAATTTAAGCTAAAAC
>CAYGUK010000120.1:8388-11385 GCA_964352985.1 uncultured Legionellales bacterium | reverse complement strand
ACTATGAGCACCCGCTAAGTTTAATAACGAAAAAGTTGCAAGAGTATAATTAACTAAATCTAAATCATCCTTTAAACCTAAAATGTAAAAAGTTAACAATGCTGTTCCTGTGTGACCAGAATAGCCTGTGCCTATAGGTAATCTTTGTTTTTGTGCTTGAACAACAATTGTGGATTCCGTATCAACATCGAATTCATCAACAGCTCGCTTATGCTCAGACTCCTGTTGTAAAGTGACTTCCGCTTGTTGTTCATCTTCTAGGAATTTTTTCATTAATGATAGGTAAGTGCCCGTTCGAGATGCCGAGAGTGTTGGTCGAGATGTTACTTTGTGTTGTGCTTTTTTGCGACCTCTTTTCTCTGTCTCATAAAATCTACTACTAAATAATACTTGTTGAATATCACTTTTCCAACCAGGTGTTAATTCTGAATTAAATAATTCAGGATGTTTTGCAATCAATTCATCACTTAAATAACGTGTAAAAAGACCATGAATTAACATTGCGCCCAGACGATTATTTGGATCTGAAAGTACGCTTTTAATATCTTTGATTAATTGATCAACAGTATAATATTCACGCCTAAGCGATGCAAAATAATCAATACTATATAATTCATGACAGAGTTTTTGAAATTTTCTTTCGACGATCGAACGAAATGTTGAAGTACTTTTTTCAATAATATTTAATATAGAGAATGAAACTCTATCTACGATTCCAACAACATCGCTTTCTTCCAATAATTTTAAAGCTAATCTTGATTCTAAATATTCACGGTGTGATATCACTACTTCTCGATGTAATACGCTGCTCATAATTTTCTCTCTTTGTTTAGGAATAGATGAGAATCAGCAGGTAATATTTCAGACTCTTAGGATTGTTTTAATCTATGAGAATAATAGTCACAGGCTATTATTTCCAAAAACACTAAGTATTTGATCCTTGCATTAATATTTTAATAACTTGTTGTAAAATGAAGTTTTCGAAAAGTAAATTTATTCAAAAGTCTCTTTTCTTACCTGAAAATTCAATTCACAGCCTAATTTCTTTATATTTTTTACAAGACACTTTAATAAAATATCAGTTAGGTAAAGATTATAATAAGTCTCACCTAAACCCCATGAAACAAACAATGCGAGCAAAAAATCAAAATGAAAATTGTCAGTGAAAATAAAATTACTACTGAAGAATTTAAAAAACGTTTAAATAATCATTAATTAAAACAGAACTGATATCACAAACTCCATAACTGCCATCAGAAAAACACTTGCTTCAATAATTGCAAATGTCAGACTTTTATTTTAGTTGATAAATAAATCTGGAAGTGGGTCGAAAGCATCGATTTAATCCAATCTGTTTCGAAACCTAAAGTAGTTTATTAAGCATTTAGGAATTACAATAATAGTGAATGACTACGATAACGATAACTATAACTAACTCTTCGAACCTTCGATTAATAAATAAGTATCTTGATGTAAAAATGAGGTTTTTGAAACTGATAAACCTTTAAAGTTATTCAGGTATTCTAAAGTTTTACGATCAAAACGCGCGCCATAAATTTTCTCCACAAATTTTGCTAAAAATTTTTGCGGACGACGTGTTTTAGGATAATCTTTAGAATAAATTATTTCGAGGATTTTGAACCGTCCTCCAGGTTTTAAAATTCGATAACATTGTTCTAATGCCGCTAATTGTAACTCATCAGGTAATACACAATATAAAAAAGTTGAAATCATCCAATCATATTTTTCGGTTTCAATTTTTTCTAATTTTGTCGCATCATCTGAAAATAATTCAACCTGACATTTTGCTTGTGATAGTCTTTGCGATGCTTTTTTTAACATTGCATTACTTAAATCAACACCAGTTAAAGAAATATGAGGTGGATAATAAGCAAGATTTCTTCCGGTCCCCACCCCCACTTCTAACACTTTACCATAAACTTCTTGTAATAAAGGACCACGCCAATGACGATATCGCCGTTCCCAAGGATAATCCAAGATATCATAGAACCAAGCTGTTTTTCGGTATTTGCTTTTTAAGTCAGTCAACACTTTCACGCTGTGCTAAATTGATAACATAATTTGAAGCGAGTACGCTTGCATTTTGTTTTAATGTTTGATGAAGTTGATTAAATTCGTGGATTTGCGCTGTATTATTATTTTCTAATAAAGATAAGATTGCTGGTTTTATTTTTTCAACTCTTGCATTATCTTGCAAAAATTCAGGTATTAAAGGTTTGTTTAATAAAATATTCGGTATGGCGCAATAGTCAATTCGAACCAAACCTAATGCAATCATGGCTGTCATTTCAGATACTTTATAACTTACCACCATGGGTCGTTTTAATAAAGCGCATTCTAAAGTTACCGTACCAGAAGCACATAACACACAATCACTGCTGATAATTACTTCTCTTGCTTTTCTATCGAAAACTTTGATAGGTAATTCTGGTGCTATTTCATTTAACATATGACAAAAGTATTTTCGACATTTCTCATTTGCCATTGCGCTAACAAATCTTAAATCTAAATTTTCTTGATAACAACGCAACGCGCATTCAATAAATACTCGAGATATATGCTCTAATTCACCTAATCGCGATCCTTGTAATAAATCAATAGTTTTATGTTTAGTTGATAAATCTAATTGGTTTCGCACAACAAGTTGATCATAAGAATTGTCAATTTCATTTGCTAAAGGGTGACCAACAAACTTAGCATTAACACCATAGTTTTTGTAAAAATCTACTTCGAAGGGAAAAAGTGTTAACATTAAATCAACGGCTTTGATTATTTTTTTTATGCGCCATTTGCGCCAAGCCCAAACAGAAGGACTCACATAGTGAATTGTTTTTAAGCCTGCTTTTTTTAATTCGATTTCCAAACCTAAATTAAAATCTGGCGCATCTATTCCAATAAAACAATCAAAGTTATTTTCAATAAAATATTTTTTAAGTTGACGGCGAATATTTAATAATTCTGGAATATGTTTAATAG
>CAYGUK010000120.1:0-8378 GCA_964352985.1 uncultured Legionellales bacterium | reverse complement strand
CCCCCCCCACGATCACCCACCCCTCCAATATGCCTAATAGTTTCGAAAATGCCCATGACAGATAATTTTTCAAGGGGAAATAAACTTTTGGCTCCTGCTGTAATCATTTTAGGACCCGCTATCCCCACAATTTCAGCAGTAGGAATTCGTTTTTTTAATTCGGAAACTAAACCAGCACCTAATGTATCGCCTGATGATTCGCCTGCAATAATGCCGATTTTCATTATATCTTACCTAACAATACCTCGATCACAATTTTGCAAAAAGTCGAGCATGATTTTTATTTCTTCACACTCATTGAGCATATTATCTAATTCTTTAATCGCTTCTTGTAAGGTATAACCTTTGCGATAAATAATTTTATAAGCTTGTTTAAGATTCGCAATACTATCGTTGCTAAAGCCGCGACGTTGCAGTCCCACGACATTGAGTCCAAATGGTTTTGCATAATAACCAGAAACTTTAACATAAGGCGGCACATCTTTTGCAATCATCGCACTCATCGCAGCAAAACTATGTGCGCCAATTTTACAAAATTGGTGGGCGCCACTAAATCCACCCATGACAACAAAATCTTCAACTGTCACATGGCCTGCTAAGGAGGCATTATTTGAAAATACAGTATGATTCCCTACGATACAATCATGGGCAATGTGGCAATAGGCCATAAATAAATTATCATCACCGATTCGAGTGATGCCACCACCGTGAGCCGTGCCACGATGAACAGTAACAGATTCACGAAAAATATTTCGATCACCCACTTCTAATCGTGTCACTTCACCTTCAAATTTTTTATCTTGGCAAACTTCACCAATGGAAGCAAACTGAAAAATTTCATTATCACACCCAATTGTTGTTGGGCCTTTAATAACGACATGAGAATGAATACAAGTTCCGTCACCGATCACAACATCTGGACCAATTAACGTCCAGGGACCAACTGACACATTTTCTCCAAGCTCTGCACTTGGATCAACAATAGCACTAGGATGTATCACGATTTAATTCTCTTTTCTCACACTCATGATGTCAGCAGTCACAGCAATTTCACCATCGACCATACCAACACCTTTTAATTTCCAAATATCACTTTTAACTTTAACAATTTCAACATTAAGATGTAATTGATCACCAGGCACAACAGGGCGTTTAAAACGAGCATTATCAATACCCGCAAAATAATATAAACCACTCACCTTTTTGCCTTGATGTTCGGCAGTTTTAACAGCTAATACGCCACTTGCTTGAGCAAGGGCTTCAATCAATAATACGCCCGGCATCACCGGTTTAACTGGAAAATGCCCCACAAAAAAATGTTCGTTAATACTCACATTTTTAATAGCAGTTAAAGATTTTTCAACGTCTAATCGAATAACTCGATCAATCAATAAGAATGGATAACGCTGTGGTAAAATCTTGAGTATCTCATTGATATCCAAGTGATCCATATTACTCCTACCTAATAATTAAGATTATTCAGTTTCTGATTTAGTTAATTTAGCAATTTGTTTTTCTAATTTTAATAATTTTCGCGTTAATTCATCTAAATGACGCAAACGCGAAACATTTCTAATCCAAGTTTTTGTTTCTTGCACACCCGTGCCAGATGAATAGAGACCAGGTTGATCTATGGTAGTGTAAACACCAGACATTCCAGTGAAAGTAACATTATCTGCAATGCTTATATGGCCTGCGATACAAGTACCACCACCAATCGCACAATTTTTTCCAATCGTTGTAGATCCAGCTACGGCAACACATCCTGCCATCGCCGTATTACTTCCAATACAAACATTATGTCCAATTTGAATTTGGTTATCGAGTTTAACACCATCTTCAATAACAGTATCGTCAAGTGCGCCACGATCAATTGTTGTATTGGCGCCAACTTCGACGTCGTTTCCGATCAATACACCGCCTAATTGGGGAATTTTGATCCAACGACCATTTTCTTGCGCATTGCCAAAACCATCACTGCCAATGACAACACCACTATGAAAAATGCAGCGTTGTCCGAGAGTCACCCCATGGTATAAAGTAACACGAGGATGTAATTTCGTTTGAGCCCCGATTTTACAATTATCGCCAATAACACAATTGGGACCAATAACTGCATTTTCATTAATTGTGACATTATTACCAATTACACAATTTGCCGAAATGCTAACGGAAGGATGAATATGGCATTTATCACCAGTCACCACCGAAGGGTGGATCCCCTCGGTGATTGTTGGCTTATGTTCGAATAGTTGCGCAACTTTAGCGTAACCTGCGTATGGATTTTTCATGATAATACAATTTATCGAACAATCTTTCGCATCGTCAGCTGTTAATAAAATCGCAGATGCTTTGGTGTCTTTTAAAAGTTTGCGATAGTTTTTGTGAGTGAGGAATGTTAACTCACCATCCTTGGCATTTGCTATTGAAGCAATACCAGAAATTTGACATTCACCATCACCTCGACACTCAGCATCTAAGATTTTAGCAATCTCAGCTAAACTAATTGTTGGCGCTTTTGTTTTTGCAACTAACATGTTAATCACTTATTTAAGATTTTTTAACACATCACTTGTAACGTCATAGTGACTGCTAACATAAGGTGCAGCTTGTTTTTCTAAGATCATGTCGTATTTGCCAGATTTAGCAACTTTAGAAACAGCGCGTTCGATGTTTTTAAATAATTGTTGCATGTCTTTGGCACGAGCAGCACTTAAATCATCTTGGTAATTTTGAGCAAAATGACGTAATTCTGTTTGCTGTTCGATAATTTTGCCTTGTAATGCTTCACGATCTTTAGCACTCATTACAGAACTGTCACGGCTAAGTTTAGCTTGGTTGTTATGTAATTGAGAGTTTAATTTAAGTAACTTTTCTTGACGTGGTTTGAATTTAGCTTGCAAATCAGTATTGTATTTATTCGTTTCAGGGGCTTGTTGAACAACCTTTTGAATATCAACAACACCGATTTTAAAGTTAGCTGCGTTTGCTGTAACAGAAGCAAAGGCAACAACTAAGATGCTGGCTACAAGTATTGCAAATTTTTTCATAAGAGGACTCCTCGCGTAGGTATTGCTTAAAAGTGCGAAGTATAAACCACTGTTTAACGGAAAGGAATCAATTTTTCAAAGTATTGCGCTAGATTAATCAGTAATAGGATTAAAATATCAATATATCATGTGCTTAGTGCATAAACATGACCAAACTGGGGACACGTTAAAAAAACATATCCCCATAAATCTAATTTAAAAGTTAGCCCCGACTGTAAACTGAAACGGATCAGTCTGATCACAGAAGGGATAAGTTGTGACACCTGCTGGTGGGCAGTAAGTCTTGAACGGACGTGAAAGACTAAAGACTAATGGCCCAATAAACGAACGCCATTCAACTGATACACCATATGAAAAACGCATGCGATGCGCATTTCTATAGCTTTGTAATTGAGCGTAAGATGTTGTTGGATAAATGACAGTGCCGTTTGCATTACCATTATTATCTGTTGTGGTGAATGTTGGCGTAAACTGTGTTTGCGAGGGTTTTGTTTCGAATAATTTGCCCATATCAATAAATACCATGGTACGAACACTATCCGTGAATTGTGGAATGATTAATCCCAATTTTCCATAAACCCCAAAGTTACCACCAATAGAATTACGAAATTCATCCCAGGGACCTAAAGAATTTGGCTCAAGCCCTTCTAAAGGCACATCAGAATCGATACCACCACCATAATAATTAGCAAAAAATGGTAGCTTGTTCGTACTGCCTAATCCATTCCCATAAACCGCCCCAGCTTTGGTGTAAATAATCCATGAACGCTGATGATTTAAAGGTAAATAACCTTGTAACATGGTTGAAAGTTTATAGTATTTTAACGAACGTTTTGAGGCTGGTAAGTAGACTGAACCACCAGCAGTCGCTTCGATACCTTTAGTTGGGAAAATAGCTCTATCCCAGTTATTAAAGAGATAACTTGCGCTGAGTAAAATTTCATTATAACGGCGTTTACCATTATGCTGAATTAGGAAGTTCGTAACATATTGTGGAATATTAATATTGGAGGTCAACAATTTAATATGTTGATATCCCACGCCTAAGTTAATGCGGTTATACATATTTAGTGGAATACCAAAATTGATATTACCGCCATAAATATTATATGTGTAACTGCCACCTAGGAATGCCGCTTTACTCGGATTATAGCGTTGATAAAATAAACTATAACCACGAGAAACACCGTCCAAGGTATAATAGGGATCATTAAAACTTAAACTATAGGTGCGAGTATAAGCACTGTTAGAAAAATTCACATCTAAAGCTTTGCCTGTTCCCATAAAATTAGGTTGTTTTAATGACGAAGAAATTAATACTTTTTCAGTCGTCGAATATCCCACACCTGCTGTCACCGTTGCAGTAGGCATTTCGGTTAAGCCCATATTTAAATCGACTTGATTATTTTTACCTGCTACTGGTGTTATCTCATGATGAACATTTTTAACAATACCCAAAATATTGATATTACGTTCTGAGTCATCAATTTGGGATAAATTATATAACCCACCTTCTAACTGCACCATTGCTTTACGTAAAGCAATATCTTCTGTTTTTGTATTACCAGAAAAATTAATGTGTCTGATATAAACGCGACGACCTGGTTCAATATCAAAATTAATAAAGACTGTTTTATTTTTCTCATCTACAGTTGGAATCACTTGTACCATAGCATAAGCATAACCATGATTACCCAAAACATCTCCAATTACTTTTTGTACTGCGATTATTTTCTTACGAGAGAAAATTTGTGGCGTGGGTAAATCAATATACTTAGTAAAATCACCTTGGGGTAACATTAAATTTCCCATCAAGCGATAACCCGATAATTTATATTGACTACCTTCAGAAATAGTGATGGTAATAAAGACATGTTGTTTATCAGGTGTTAAAGAAACTTTGTGTGAAACAATTTGGAAACGAATGAAACCATGATCTAAATAAAAATCATGTAAGCTTTGTAAATCTTTATCTAATTTTTCTTTGCTGTAATGATCATTGCTTGTAAAAAATGATAATAAATTCGGTGGGCCTAATTTAAATTGACCTAACAATTCATGTTGAGAAAACGCATGATTACCAATAATTTGAATGCGCGCGATTTTAGTGACGACCCCTTCTGTGATCGAAATCGTAATCGACACACGATTGCGCGGTAATGGTGTTACGATAGTATTAACTTTAGCACTAAATTTGCCGAGTTGGTTATATTGCGCTTCAAGAGATAATTTAATGCGTGCTAACGTCGTTTTATTATAAACCTGACCTTCTGTGATCCCGAGTTTACGCATCACATCTAAAAGCCGTTTGGTTTTAATTTCTTTGTTACCAATAATTTTGATGTCACTAATGGTTGGACGCTCTTGCACATTAATAATTAATATATTGCCACGTCGAGCCAAACGCACATCTTGAAAAAATCCCGTATTGTAAAGCGACTGAATTACACGAGTTGATTTTGTGTTAGTCAGTTGTTGCCCGGGTGCAATAGGCAAATAATCTGAAATGGTTGAACGTGAAATTCCCTGCAATCCTTGAAATTGGATTTTGGAAACTGTAAATGGGGTAAAAGCCCAACCATTAGTCACAAAAAGAGTGAACAAAAAAATGACGCACAGGTGTTTACACTTCTGCATTAGAATTATTTTCCCTTACCTACCAAATTAAATAACCGCAGATTGTGCAATCTATTTTGTGAAATTGCAAAATTATTTTAATCAAGCATAATGTGCATGTTGAATTGTTTCGACTAAACTCAAAGCAGTAAGACGAGTTTCTCTATCGATTTTAACGATGTCATTCCAGTTATTCACATGGTCAATCGTGCAAGTTTTGATGAGTTTTTGTAGTAGTTTAGTAATATTAGTGAAACTGATTTTTTCATTTATAAATGCATCAACAAAAATTTCATTAGCGGCATTTAAAATGGTACCTGCTGTGCCACCTTGTGAAATCGCCCAATACGCTAATTCTATCGCAGGAAAACGAACACGATCTAATGGTGCAAAAGTTAATTGACCAATTTCCGCTAAATTTAAATGTCCGACGCCTGAATAAATGCGCGCTGGCCACGCGAGTGCTGAGGCAATCGGCGTTCGCATATCAGGTAATCCGCATTGCGCTAATTGCGAACCATCAACATAGTGAACTAAAGAATGAATAATACTTTGCGGATGAAGCAACACTGAGATTTGATCACATTTTAATTGAAATAAATAATGTGCCTCGATCACTTCTAACGCTTTATTCATCATTGTAGCAGAGTCAATTGAAACTTTATTACCCATCTTCCAATTAGGATGAGCAATCGCTTGTTCTGGTGTCATTTTATCTAAATCACAAATTGGTGTTTTTAAAAAAGGACCACCTGATGCCGTTAATATAATTTTTTCAATTCCATTGATAATTTCACCACAACGATAATTAGCAGGTAAACATTGAAAAATCGCATTATGTTCACTATCAACAGGAATAATTTCGGCATGATTTTGTTTAACACTTTGCATTAATAAATCACCTGTCATCACTAAGGCTTCTTTATTTGCTAATAAAATTCTTTTGCCCGAATTGGCTGCAGTTAATGTAGACAATGCTCCAATACTACCAACAATGGCCGCAACCACCGTATCGACTTCTTTAAGACTTGCGAGAAAATTTAATTGTTCATTCCCTGACAGGACTATGGTTTTTTCATTTTGTAATAAATGTTTTAATTTGGCTGCAGCATTATCATCACTTAAAACAGCATAGCGAGGTTTAAAGTCTAAGCACTGCTTAACCATCAAATCCACATTTTTTTTGGCAGCTAGTGCGATAACATTATATCGATCACGATTTTGGGAAATAACATCTAATGTAGACTGACCTATAGAACCCGTGGAACCCAATAAAGCTATTTTTTCTTTCATTACAAAAACCGTTTAATTAACATATCAAACAAAGCAAATAAAGGTGCAACAGCAAATACACTATCTAATCTATCGAGTAATCCACCATGACCTGGCAATAATTTACCGCTATCTTTTACATCTTGCTGGCGTTTAAACATACTTTCTGTGATATCACCCAATAAAGCCGCAAATATCATGATGAGTAAAATAAGAATATATAAAAGTGAATGTTCAAAATTATAACGCATAATCAATGCGCTGATAATAGCAACAATCGCTCCTGTAATGAAACCACCCAACATTCCTTCAACGGTTTTTCCGGGGCTAATATTTGGCGCTAATTTGCGTTGTCCTTTTGCTTTGCCCACAAAATAGGCACCACTATCTGCGACCCAAACTAGTATTAGTAGTAAGAGTAATAACCAGCGACCATCGGGTTGCTTGATGATGACAAATAATCCTGACCAAGTCGGTAAAATTAAACACCAACCAACCAATATCCGATTAGATAAACTATTTTGCCAAAATGACATGAGTTTAGGGTAAGTTGACACGAGCACTAAAGCTAAAATCCACCACAATAATCCAACCCACAAAAAGACATGGGCTAAAATGATAGGCGTAAAACTTAACATCACTAATATCGATAAGGTGATTAATACATAGAAAAAAGTTCGAATTATTTTTAACTTAATGAGAAAACACCACTCCAGCGCACAAGCAGATAAGATGATAGCAATGGCAACCCCAAAATAAGGTATAGGTAGCAAAGCAATCCCAGCAATAACAATGGGTATTAAAATTAACGCAGTAAGAATGCGGAATTTAAGCATTGTGTCCACTCAATTTGAAAAAAAGCATTGTACCAGGATAGATTACAATCTCAAAGATTAAACAACTTATTGAATTTATGGTATTTTATAAAGTAATGTTCGCTCACTGATAACGTTTTGTTTTAGACATTCCGCTTTGAGTTTCAATTATGGTCCATTTAATCGTTTTGAATGATTTGATTGTGCTACTGCATTACCATAATAAACACCCACGCCTCCCCCTGCTAACATCGCTAAGGCAAGTAAAGGATCCTTCTTTACAATAAATACAAATCCTAAAAACCAATATTCCGCAGCAACTAATTTATTATCTACAACAGCTTTCGCACCCGCTAAAAATCCAAAACTAAGTGAAGCCATTTCCCTAAACACTCTGATTGTATTACCTGCCTCTCTGTCATCTCTAGCAAACATAGTTATCACCATTTTATAATTTATGAATTGTTAATATTGACCGATATATATAGAAACAAATATTCCATAATTGGCACTACTATTCGTGAACAAGAAATTTCGTGAACAAGAAATGTTGTTTGAGTTATTAATTTATTTGTGAGCGTCCGCTAAATCACCTAGTTGCCCACAACAGCACTCCAATGATAAG
>CAYGUK010000119.1:0-11444 GCA_964352985.1 uncultured Legionellales bacterium | reverse complement strand
CTTATCATTGGAGTGCTGTTGTGGGCAACTAGGTGATTTAGCGGACGCTCACAAACAACATGGTTTTTTTAATTTCTAAATTTCATGAATCAACTTTTATAGTGTTATAAATTGATAAAAATTTAACAATCATATTGACCGAAATAAATTCTCTTTTGAATATTATTGCCATCACACACTATATACAGTATAAAAATAATGAAAAACAACAGGTTAAATACAATTTTCAATCCTTAATCGATAGTAATATCAATATTATGAACTATACTTAAGTAAAATAATTCTATTTTTAGGGCGTGATAAATGTCGACAGAACCTCCTTTTACTCCTCCTCCGAAAGATGATGAATTAACTGAATCTAATACTCAGAGTGGTAACCCTTATCAAAGTCCAGAACTTCAGCCAATTCCCGTCTTAAGAACAAGAACAACTAGAACAAGTGTCGTTGTAGATAGATACGATAATTTAGATTTAACAGCATCATCAAATGTTGATCAATGGTCATTGAGAGGAAAAATTAAGGGATGGGGAAAATATTACTTCCTTGCAGGAACACATACCGAACAAATTACAGAAATATTACCGGGTTTATTTTTTGCCTCTTGCCCAAGACCAAATAATTTCGCTGGTTTTCTAACAAAAATGACTCAAGAAAATAGACAGTTGGGTATCATTGTTTGTTGTGTAGAAGACCATGAGTTTCAAAAAAATGGGGGGCCTGTTATGGAGGGCCGTAAAATTGATCAACATTATCGATTCCCATATGGTGCATTAAATCCGCAATTCGCAAAAGATTATGAATACGATAGACTTCCGATTGTTGATACCACCGTTGAAGTCACAGTTGAGGCATTATACGAAAAAGTTAATAATATTATTTGTCGTCTTGACCAAGGACAATCAGCTTTAGTTCATTGTAAAGATGGGATGGGACGAAGTGGTATCGTAACCTGGTGCACGGTTCTAGCAAAAGGTATTCCTGCTACGGATGACATGCCAGCCATCCCTCATCCAACGCCATTAGAAGCAGTGAGCTATATAGCCAGCTTAAGACCTCAAATTAGTCGTAAAGAACACCACTTTGCAAAAGCTTATGAATTTTACAAACATCTTCAAGTACAACGAAGAGCTCAACCAGTCAATTTTGAGGAAAAACTAAAGGTAATTATCGATCACCTTAAATTAAATATGAAAAATCAAAAACACCTTGATTTCTGGAAACAACAAAGCCATGATGGATCAAAAATTCCTGCTAGAATTTTAAAAATAATGCAATTGTTAAATCCATATATTCAACAATATGGTGATGCATTCGTTGTTAAATTTCCTGAAGATCGCAGAGATTCTGTTAAAATTTTTGATGATATCATTAAAGAAATGAGTGAAATCATTCATGATAAAAGTACTATATCTCGAAGCCGAAAACTGCTTATGACGCATTTATCAACCTTGCTTGATTCACCTTTAGCAATTACGACTAATCAAAAAAATATTGAATTCTTATTAAAGGATGTGGGAGCGTTAGAACCTAATAACAATAGACCATCAAAAAGATAAAGATTACAATTATCCCTAGTTCGGCATACTGTCGACTTTATAATCCTGTAGCATGGTTTTAAAAATCATTTCGTCAATTTATACTATAATAAATTTAACTCATTAAACTCACTATAACGTTTAGGAAAAAACTCTTGGATTAAATTTGAAAATTTTTGATGTTTTAATCCACACTGGAGGAAGCTCCAATTAAAAGCATCTCTCAATATTTCTTGTAATTCATTAGACTCTTCACTTGATAATTTAACTTTCGTATTTTCCAAAAATGACTGATAATCTAACAACGATTGTTTTTCAACTAATTCTTTTAAGGAATACAATAAATCAATAAAAGCCGTATAATTTTTATCGACTGTATCTTCATCCATATTTTGACAGCTGCGTTGTATTTCCAAATAATCAATCTGGGTATGTTGCGCTTCTTCCATCCAGTGATAGCGAAATACTTTTGAAAAATTGAAATCTTTTTGTTCGATTTTATCGCGAAAAAGACAAACATAGTGAACTTGCGTCATCCATTCAATCATACTCGTTAATAATAAAACACTTATATTGGGATATTGGCAAATTGATTTTGCTACTTTTTCTTTATCAGGAATATAATCACAAGTGAGTTTTTTATTTATTTCAGTTTTCACATACTCAAATAAAGTTTGATGTTTGATTTCTTCTTCTGCAAAAATTAATAAAGACTGTAGCGCATTGGCGTTAAGATGTAGCACGCCGCCTGATTGCTGCAACATAAGTTCTATGATGAACTCTTCAACAAATAAAAACAAATGTGCGTAACTACTTGCCCTAATCTGATTTAAAATTAATAACTGTTTTTCTTTTAAGAAACGCGGCTTTTCTTGTCCAATAGCAATTTTATGCGGTATAAAAAGTTTGTTAAAATCGATTTCTAATTCATTTTTGACAAGGTTGAGATCCCAGGCAACTCTTTTCGCGCGAGTGACGCAACTTTCATAATTAATCAACTTACCCGCTCCCTGTCATTAAAATAACTATTCCTTTAACTATTCTAATTATATCAGCAAACCGAACATTTACTTAAAAATTACGTTATATTATTGATGGCCATTTTCAAATACACACGTCAATGTATTGTTATAACCCGCTTACATACTTGCTTTTATGCATCAAATTATTTATTGTCATGAAGTTAGCCGTCTTAGGAATTTTAAATGCTTGATATAGACAAAATTGGGTTTAGTCCCCTTAAAACAAATACTCACAAAACTAAGCTATTGTCGTGGTTTACTGAAAAACATGTTCTGGATTTTTATTATGGTGAAGGTTTACAAAATACGTTACGAAATATTAATTTATCTTGTGATGGTATAAGTAATAATGGAATTTATAATTTTTATCACTGGATTGGCTATTACGAAGACACACCATTTTCTTTTTTAATGACTACGCCGATTATAGGTCCTTTTGACGCTGATGATGATTATAATAAATGGTTTATACCTAATAAAAAAATATATACCCTCGATTTATTAATTGGTGAAAAAAAATTTCTTGGTAAAGGTATTGCGGCTAAGATGATAAGCAAGGTTCTACTCAATGAATTTTGTGATGCGGATTATTTTTTAATTGATCCTGAAAAAATAATGTTAAAGCAATTCACGTATATGAAAAAGTTGGGTTTAAAATACTCGAAGAATTTTGTCCCAAGTTTAATCCAAAACCTCATATTATGATGCGATTAAACATGTCTGATTTAATACAACCAAATCAAGTTAAATGAGAAAATTAATGAAAATTTCTGAAGAACTGGTCAAACAACTCATCTCGACACAATTTCCTGAATATAGCAATTTAGAAATAGTTGCAGTAGATATTCAAGGACATGATAATCGTACTTTTAGATTAGGTAATAAAATGCTTGTTCGATTGCCTAGTGCAAAAGACTATGCGTTAAAAGTTCCAATCGAACAACACTATTTACCCAAATTAAAACCTCACCTCTCTTTAAAAATTCCAATCCCACTCAATATCGGTAACCCCTCTTCAATATTTCCCTATCATTTTTCTATTTATGAATGGTTAGAGGGCATCAGTGCAAATCAAACGCAATTAAATTCCAATGAATTAAATAATATCGCATTACAACTCGCCATTTTTTTACAAGAACTACAAAATATTACCGATATTAAAGGCCCGATTCCTGGCCAACATAATTGGTGGCGGGGTGATCATATTTCTGTATATGATAAAAATGCAAAACAGCAAATAAATACACTAAAAAAATATATCGATAGCGATAAAGCCTTATCACTTTGGGATAGCGCATATCACACAAGGTGGCAACTACAACCTATTTGGATCCATGGCGATGTGGCAATTGGAAATTTAATTTTACTGAATAAAAAACTCCATGGTGTGATAGATTTTGGCGGCATGGCGATGGGTGACCCTGCCTGTGACTTAACAATTGCATTTACTTGGTTTGAAGATGAAGCACGCGATATTTTTATTGAAAAAATGGCGATGAATAATGAAACTTGGCTTAGAGCAAAAGCTTGGACGTTGTGGAAAGCAAGTTATGAACTATGTCAGTGTGAAAATATCAATTCAACTTATGCTAAAAAACAAATTAACATCATCAATACTGTCATCAATGATTAAAGATGTTCTAATGCTGTAAACAATAAGTTTGTTTTGCTTGTTCACTTGAAGTAATAGGTTGCAACTCAAGCGGCATCTCCCGAAGATGATCAATATAAGTTGATAGCGGCATATCCATTAACTCATCTAATGAAAAATCGGTCCTATCTCTGAATATAAATAACGAATTTGTATAAGTTATAGTTGATAGCATTGATCGTAATTTACTTTGAGAGGATTTGAAATATGATTTGATCGTATTTAACCGTTCATTTAATTTATCTAAATATTGTAACAACTCAATATATTGATTAATCACCAATATTTTTGTTGATGTCAGCGCTGGCTCTAGTTTTTCTACTTCATCACTTAACGTTGAAATCGGATAACATTTATTAAACCAGTTAACTAAACACTGCACTGCTCGCTTGGTCGCAACATATCGGGAGTCAATAGTTTGACCATTATTACAGAGTAATTCGTGCAAGTGTTTGGGCGTAAGTGTCGAATAATCTCCTTGTATATCCATCACCATAATTTCATTTGGTAATTTTACTAACTGTTTAGACATTAGACTTTCCCCAATTATTCTTTTAAAACACTATGCCAGTTTCTAAGTTATTTTGTAATAAATCATCGATGAAATCATTGACAGTTATTAACTGAAGAAGCTGACTGATAATTGCCTATTTCCCTTTAACAGATTGAAAAATATATAAAATAAATCACTATAGAATATAAAAATTTGACCGATACTAAACATAAGGATATAACAGCGAGACGTATAAATAAATGTCAAAACAATCGCTTGTTAGATAAATTAAAACTATTGAATTTAGGAGAATTTCTCATGCAGGTGACGAGTATGACGATTTTAATGATCGATGATAACAATGATACAAAAGAAACTATTTCTAAATTAATCTCCCCTATATTTCCTGTTAACTTTATATTGGCTGAGAATCTTGAAATAGGTTTAGCTAAAAATGCAGATCAATTACCTGAAATCATTATACTTAATTTTCTTGCTCAAGATGAAATAGTGATCAATTCATTGATTGCATTTAAAGAACAAAATAAAAATATAAATAATATAATTGTTCTAACAGAACAGCGTTCTGAGGATTTAAAAAAATTAACCCAAATAAATAATGTATTTGATGTTTTACTAAAAGATAAATATTTAGAAGAAAGACTACTTAATACATTTACAAAAATAAAAATCACCAAACAACGTCAACAAAATAATAGATTGGATCAAGGTCTAGATATTATTGAATTTCCTAATGAAGAATTATTTAAGCAAATGTTATTAAGAACGTTAGCACGAGCTAAACGTTATAATCGGATAACCTCACTAATAATATTTGAAATAGATGATCTGGTAGAATTAATGAAGTCATTGGATAATAAAGTTGCATATCAATTAGCATGGAATGTATCAGAGATTTTGCAAAATAATGTTCGCAGCAGTGATACTATATTCAGATTAAATATAAAACAATTTGCAATAATTCTCGAAGAAATTTCAGATAACTTTGATGCTGGCTTGGTTGCAAGAAAATTAATGAGTTTATTTGAAGCCCCAATCGAAATTGGAGAAGAAAGTATACAATTAAATTGCTCTTTGGGTCTTACATGTTATCCCGATGGTGTGGATGATGTAAAACTATATTACAACCAAGCTATCATGGCTTTAATAAGAGCAAAACAAGTTAGAAATAAAAATTCATACTTTTATTTTAGTGATCATATGTATCAAGCAGATCAGCACCAAATTAAAATTACAAGCGATTTAACAAAAGCATTAGATAAAAATGAATTTTATTTACTTTATCAACCAATTTACCATCTTAGATATGGCGATGTTTTAGGATTTGAATGCTTATTACGTTGGGATCACCCATCACTTGATATAATTGGACCTAAGGCATTTTTACCATTAGCTGATAAGGTTTGTTTGGGAAATGAAATTTGCTATTGGATTTTTGACCGCGCAGTAAATGATAGTACTCAATGGAATAGTGATAAATCTCAAGAAAAACTTTTGTTTTTAAAAGTTCCAGCAAAAACAATTACAGATAAAAATAATGTTGAAAAGCTTGATCAATATATCACTCAAAGTAGATTAAAACGAAAAAATATTGTCTTAGCCATTACAGAAAGCGTATTAGAAGAAAATAGTCATAATTTTGATTTAATAAATCGACATTTTTCTAAATTAGCTTGCCAAGTTTGTGTTGAAAATTTTGGTGTGGGTAATTTAAGTATTAGCGATTTACAGCGGTGTAATGTCAATTATATTAAATTAGATAAATCTTTAATCAGTAATTTATTTACAGTACAAGACAATCAAATCATTGTTACTACAATTTTATCTATGGCTCAAAATTTAAGTATCGATATTATTGCGAGTGGGATTGAAACAAAGCAACAACTCAAATTTTTACAAGATAAAAATTGTCATTACGGTTTAGGATATCACTTGAGTTCACCCGTAGAAGCAAAAAAAATCAAAAAACTGTTGGATGATGACAACAATCAATTTGCAAAAGGTGCTTGAGTATTTTGAAGTTATTCCCATTTCATCGATAAAGCAAATGGACTGTTATCTCTATCAATGATCACGCCCATAATTTCATAGGGTCCAACCGGTAAATGTGCGGCTTTGTGATCATCAAGCGTATAATGTTGATTAAGTGCATGAGCCCAAATACAGCATAGCCCATGTTTAGCATGATTAATTAGCACACTATTAAAATACTGGCGAGATAAATTAGTATCAACAAAAAACACCGTTCCTAAAGGCGCATTATCTAAAATTTTACGAGGACGAATGGCAAAGCAACTACTGGAGATAACTTCTGGTGTTTTTCCCCAATACTGCCATTTTTCAAAATTAATGTTGTCAAGATAATATTTAATATTATTTAAATAAGAGATTGGTACGATAGGCACGTCTTGATAAGAATCAGGATGAGGATTATAAAAGCCATTTAATTTTAATATTTCTTGGCCACGGAATTGTTTTAAGGAGATACAAAAAAAATCTGCGACACGTTTTTCAGTAATATCATCTATGTGACAATTATTATTTGTTACCATGTCTATAACGAGTTCAGGTGATAATGCAGATAATCGAATAAATTCATCTAAATCAAGATTTGCCGCGTTGAGTAACTTCCGTATTGTTGCACTTAACATTTTCAGGGCTCCCAATCCTTTGGTTAGCTTGTGTTATTTTAACATGATATTTTTCAAGAAACTATTACTGACAAAGTCCCTAATGTTAATTGGAGGTAAGTTTATTAACTTGCTGATTTGATTAAGTTTTATGTATTTAAGAGAAGTTATAATAGAAAAACATTTGAGATGCGTTAAATATGATATGTATTATTAATGGACTAAATAATGTTCGTGAATATACGCGCATTACAGCTAACACCACTCCAATCAAAAATAGTATGATCATGACAGAACTATGATATTGAAAATGTAATAACGCCCAGATAACAGAAGTGATCACACAACTAAAGGCAGGGCTAATACCACTATTGGACATCCCCGATAACAACACACCTCTAAATAGAATTTCCTCAAAGATAGGATTCATAATAATGATTGAAAGTAATAACAATAACTGTAACTTCCCTGCACTATGCAGTAAGTTGTCTTGCCAAACAGAAACCGCTGAATAATGAAATATCATATCTAGCCACTGATAGCCGCAGCTTAAAAGCAAGCTGACTAAAATACTTATTAGCACATAGTAACGCGGAATTTTTTTAATTTGCATTAAGTCACTAATCTTAGAATCGCGAAAGAATAATTCACATAAAAGAATTAAAATAAATGTTGAAGTAACCATAGCTATTGGTTGAACAACCGCAACTTTCATTCCATAAGGCCAGTGATTCACAAATAGTATGCTGCTATAAGATCCAACAGTGATAAAGACACAATATGTCACCAAGCAAATGACAACTGTTTTAACTAAACTGTGATAATTCATTATTATGTTCCACGCGTAACTTTTAATAAACAACATGAACTTATTATAATATTGTTTTTTATGATTATTTAATTTACTTTAACTATAATACTTTAACTGTATTCAACGATAAAATTTTAAGCGCCCCACAAACGATTTATCTTTATCACTTCAACGACTTTCTCAGGAACAAAATTTTCCCATCCTTCAGTATTACTTTGAATCATGCTAAGTACGTCTTTTGAATAAATATCTAAAATATCGGTATTACACTCTTCTAAATCGACTATCATTTTATTCTCTAAAAGATGCTGAAACAGGAAATTCAAATCAGGTGAAACACGTAGAGTTTTGGCTGTCATCAGTTCACCTTTCTCTTTATTGTATTCAGGATAAATATATAACCTTCCTCCTCGTGAAAATAATTTGCCACACGCTTCTAAGATCCCGCCATCTAAATTTTCATAGTATTTATGTTTTAACACTTCTCGCAAATTTGAGATCCCTAACACCAATGCAAATGTGGAACGTGAATTTCTGACAATATAATTCGCAAATAAATAATGTTCCTGGAAATTGGTAATTAATACCTTATTACCTAACAATGTTAATAAATTGATTCGGTCAAGGAAATCTTGCTCAGATAAATCTTCATCACCACCTCTCAAGTTATTCATGGTAATTTCCATTAATACGAGAGGCTCACAATCTTTAACAGCGGGTTCGTTCATAAACGTTCGGATGGCACAATTTTGCATATCCATATTGACGTAAGTTATCGGACGAAAACTCCCGCGTTGAATTAATGTTGGTCTCTTATATAAAATATCGGCAGGTTGTTTCACTTTACCATGTTCATCAAAAATAATAGCATGAGTTAAACCTCGGCGAATTAAATGCAGACAGGCTAAATGGGGATTTATATGTTTTGCACCTGGACCATCAAAATTAATATAGTCGATTTCGATAAATTCTGACAAGATATTATCAACTAAGGACTCGATAAAAATCCTTGGATCATTGAATAAATAAAAAACGCCAAAAATAAGATTAACGCCAACAACCCCTACCGTTTCTTGTTGTGAATGATAAGTTCCACCTGTTAAACGAATATGAATAACACATTCAGTATATTCATCCGCACCGGGTTCATGTTGAAAACGGATCCCTAACCAACCATGCGCTTCAGCATTAGGACGTGAATAACTTTTAGTTGTGACCGTATTTGCAAAGGCAAATAATTTCGCGCCTGATTCGCAACGCTGACATAATCGATCTTGCAACTGACAATATTCTTTTTTTAACATACTTTTTAAACGCGATTGTGAAACATAACGACCACCTTGTTCCGCGCCATAAATAGCATCACTAATTGTCATATCATAAGCCGAAAGACTTTTTGCGACGGTACCTGCAGCCCCGCCTGCGATAAAGAAAAAACGAACAGTTTCTTGACCTGCACCGATTTCTGCAATCGTACCATAATTTGTTTTATCTAAATTAATTTTTAAAGCTTTACGAGTAGATGACAAAATTTCACGCGACATACTGTTCTCCTTGTCTTTTATTGACAATAACCATTATAAGGGATTAAATTAACTTTTACATAAAAATTTGTATCGACTCTATTCTTATCATCCGTTGAATAAGTAATCGTTTGTGAATTATTATTTGAATAATTTTCCTCAGTACCTGCAAATTTCACCCAACGATTAAATGGAATGAGGATTGTTGTTTGTGCTGATTGACCTTCAGTTTGATAATTACCTGTTCGCATTAATTGTTGTTTTTGTTTATGAATAGTGAGTTGTACTCGATCTGAAATAATTTTTGGTACAACCCAAAACCCTGTTTTTAACGTTTTATATTGGCTATTATCTACCCCAATTCCCAAAACACCCACCGTCGCATTTTGAGTTGGAAAAGATTGACTTGTTTCAATATAGGCTTTTTTTCCATCTTCGACACAAACTGCTTGTAATCGACGTTGAAGTGGTTTGGCATTCGTTGAATAAATCGTATTTTGACCTTGATATTTTGGATTATCACCACGCCAAATTGAAACTTTCATTATTCGAGGAATAGCATTTGTAATTTGAGTATTTGACTGTTGATTATAATTATTAGGATAAGTATGGTGATCTCCAAAGCTATTTATACTTAATAAAAATAAAATAGCAAATAAAAAAAATTTACCCATGCTCTACCCTTTTATGTTGATGATTTTGTAATGCATTTAATACTTCAACTTCACCGACTGTTAAACCACATTGTTTGATGACTTCTTCCATATTGTGGCCTTCATGGAGTAATTTTGCGGCAAATTGATATGTTAAGTCTTGATTGCTTTCAATTGCCGTTTGTTGTTTACTACTATCACTTATATAGTTAGAAATTATTGTTAATCTTTGTTGAAGTTTGCTCGATGCAATTTCAGATAAATGATATCTTTTGTGTAATTTTTTAATATCTTCTGTTAAAGTTTGAATTGATTGCTGCGTATCTTCTAGTCGTTTATTTTGCATGTTAAAATGATGTGCTTGTTTACTTTGATTTGAAAAAATAAATGAAATCAGCAATGCCAATAAAATAAAAAAACCACTTGCAAAAAACACATCAAAAATGAAGCTTGCTAATGCTCTGTGATGTAACCAGTAATTAAATAATATTTGAATCGAATCCATTTTTTTTACTCCCTTAACTCTCGACTAAGCCGCGCCTTCAGTCGCGCAATAGCTTGCGCGTGTAATTGACAAATTCTAGCCTCGCCAACCCCTAATACTTCTCCAATTTCTTTAAACCTCAATTTCTCACTATAATAAAAAGCTAAAACCAACTGTTCTTTATCTGGTAAACTTTTTAATAACTCTTGTAAACGTTCATTAATTTCATTTTGTTGGGCATGTTCTAAAGGATCATCCGCATGATCACCATTAAAAATGGTATCATCGTTAATATCATTTAAGCTAAATAATTCATTTGCAACAGCCGCACCTGCCATTGTTGAATATTCATTCATGTCGACACCAAGCTCTGCAGCAATATCTTTTGCTTGGGCTTCACTGCCTGTGCGATTTTCAATTTCATGAATGGCATTGGAAATTTTTCGCATATTATGATGAACAGATCGTGGCATCCAACTTGTTCGTCGTAAATCATCTAACATTGTGCCGCGAATTCGTATGTTTGCATAAGTTTCGAAACTCACCATCTTAGATTTAGCAAACCCTTGGCTTGCTTCAATTAAGCCTATCATTCCTGATTGAATTAAATCTTCTACTTG
>CAYGUK010000118.1:0-11495 GCA_964352985.1 uncultured Legionellales bacterium | reverse complement strand
ATGTTCACCTTCAAACACATTAACATGACGCCATTTTGGAATTAACTCTTCGTAGATTTCACCATCAGTCATGGTGATAACAAGACGACGTTTACCTTTAGTTTCTTTACCAAAACTGACTACACCAGAATGTTCCGCTAGAATAGCCGGATCTTTTGGTTTACGTGCTTCAAACAAATCAGCTACACGAGGAAGACCACCAGTAATGTCTCGAGTTTTTGAAGTTTCTTGAGGAATACGCGCGATAACATCACCGATGCCAACTGCTTTACCATCTTCTACCGTAATAATCGCATCAGCAGGTAAGAAGTAGTTTGCAGGCATGTTAGTACCAGCCAAACATAAATCATTACCTTCTTCATCAACCAATTTAATCATGGGGCGCATTTCTTTACCCGATGACGCACGAGCTTTTGGATCGCTTACGACGATACTAGATAAACCAGTTACTTCATCAACCTGTTTCGTTGCCGTCACGCCTTCGACTAAATCGATAAAACGTACTCGACCAGCAACTTCAGTGATAATTGGGTGAGTATGTGGATCCCACACAGCAACAACTTGTCCTGGTTCTGTTTCACTACCATCTTTAACAGAAATTTCAGCACCATAAGGTAATTTATAGCGCTCTCTTTCACGACCATGTTGATCGCTAACTGTTAATTCACCAGAACGTGAAACTGAGATGAACTTACCACTAGCATGTTCAACTGTTTTCATGTTGTGAACTTTAATAATACCTTTCGTTTTTACTTGTACGTTGTTAACAGCAGTCGCACGAGAAGCGGCACCACCAATATGGAAAGTACGCATGGTTAACTGAGTACCGGGTTCACCAATTGATTGAGCTGCGATAACCCCCACTGCTTCACCAATATTAACTTGATGTCCACGTGCAAGATCGCGTCCGTAACATTTCGAGCAAATACCAAATCTTGTTTTACATGTAATCGGTGAACGCACTTTAATTTCGTCGACACCATTTTTTTCGAGTAATTCGACTAGACGCTCATCAAGCAAAGTATTGTTAACAATTAAAACATCATTAGTACCAGGATATAAAATATCACCGATAACGACACGACCAAGAACACGTTCACGTAACGGCTCGACCACATCACCACCTTCAATATGCGGTGTCATGATTAAGCCATCAGTGGTACCACAATCAATCTCAGTGACAACCACATCTTGCGCCACGTCAACTAGACGACGGGTTAGATAACCAGAGTTTGCTGTTTTTAACGCTGTATCAGCTAAACCTTTACGAGCACCGTGAGTAGAAATAAAGTACTGAGATACATTCAATCCTTCACGGAAATTAGCAGTAATCGGTGTTTCAATAATCGAACCATCTGGTTTCGCCATCAAACCACGCATACCTGCTAATTGTCGAATCTGTGCCGCACTACCACGCGCACCACTATCTGCCATCATATAAATTGAGTTAAATGATTCTTGCTCGACTTCATTACCTTCTTTATCGATAACTGTATCAACCGCTAATTTTTCCATCATCGCTTTTGCTACTTGGTCATTAGTACGCGACCAAATATCGACAACTTTATTGTAGCGTTCACCTTGGGTCACAAGACCTGATGAATACTGTGCTTCAATTTCTTTAACCTGTTCTTCGGCTTTACCAATAATCGCGACTTTTTCAGAAGGTACTTCAAGATCGTTCACACCAATCGAGACACCTGAACGTGTTGCGTAATAAAAACCGGTATACATTAAATGGTCTGCGAAAATAACTGTTTCTTTAAGACCAACATAGTGATAACACTCTGTGATTAACTGAGAAATCACTTTCTTGGTTAATGGACGGTTAATAATTTCAAAGGGCATTTCGACCGGTAAAATTTCTAAAAGTAAAGAACGCCCTACAGTCGTATCAACATATTTTGTGATATTAGTTGTGAAATTAGTACTTTCATTAACTGCTTGAATTCTTGCACGATCAATACGCAAACGAATTTTCGCATGGATATCTACCGCATTATTTGAATAAGCTCGGTGCACTTCACTGGTATCAGTAAAAATCATGCCTTCGCCTTTAACGTTAATTTTTTCACGTGTCATGTAATATAAACCTAACACCACGTCTTGAGTTGGCACGATGATTGGCTCACCATTAGCTGGTGATAAAACATTATTTGTCGACATCATTAACGTACGCGCTTCAAGCTGCGCTTCAATTGTTAATGGTACGTGAACAGCCATTTGGTCACCGTCAAAGTCAGCGTTATAAGCCGTACAAACCAATGGATGTAACTGAATCGCTTTACCTTCAATCAGCATTGGCTCGAATGCTTGAATACCTAAACGGTGTAATGTTGGTGCCCGGTTTAATAAGACGGGATGCTCACGAATAACTTCTTCAAGAATATCCCAAACTTCAGGTCCTTCACGTTCAACCATTTTCTTGGCAGCTTTAATCGTTGTCGCAAGACCTCGTCTTTCAAGCTTACTAAATATAAAGGGTTTAAATAATTCTAATGCCATTTTCTTAGGCAGACCACATTGATGTAATTTTAAAGTTGGTCCCACCACAATTACAGAACGACCAGAATAGTCAACACGTTTACCCAATAAGTTTTGGCGGAAACGACCTTGCTTCCCCTTAATCATATCGGCTAATGATTTCAGTGGGCGACGGTTTGAACCAGTAATAGCACGTCCTCGACGACCATTATCCAGTAACGCATCCACTGCTTCTTGTAACATTCTTTTTTCGTTACGGACGATAATATCTGGTGCATTAAGATCCAGTAATCTCTTCAAACGATTATTTCTGTTGATTACACGACGATAAAGATCATTTAAATCACTTGTAGCAAAACGACCACCATCTAATGGAACTAATGGTCTAAGATCAGGTGGTAATACAGGTAAAACTGTCATAATCATCCAATCAGGATCATTGCCAGAATTTAAAAATGCTTCCATGAGTTTGAGACGTTTACCGTATTTCTTCAATTTAGTTTCTGAATTAATTGTTGGAATTTCAGCACGTAAACGTTCAACTTCTTCTTTTAAGTCGATGTCATTTAGAAGATCTTTTATTGCTTCAGCACCCATACGCGCTTCAAACTCATCACCATAAGTCTCAATGGCTTCAAGATAAGCTTCGTCAGATAATAACTGACCACGTTCTAGATCTGTCATACCTGGATCGGTAACAACAAATGCTTCGAAATATAATACGCGTTCGATATCACGTAACGTCATATCTAATAATAAACCAATACGAGATGGTAATGATTTTAAGAACCAGATATGTGCAACAGGAGAAGCCAGTTCGATGTGCCCCATACGATCACGACGAACTTTAGTCAACGTTACTTCGACTCCACATTTTTCGCAAATAACACCACGATGTTTTAGTCGTTTGTATTTTCCGCACAAACATTCGTAGTCTTTAATTGGACCAAAAATGCGAGCGCAAAATAAACCGTCACGTTCTGGTTTAAATGTGCGGTAATTAATTGTTTCTGGTTTTTTGACTTCACCATATGACCATGAACGAATCATTTCAGGTGAAGCAAGACAGATTTTTATAGCATCAAATTCTTCGATTTGACCTTGTTGCTTCAGAAGACTTAATAAATCTCTCAACGGAATTCTCCTGTTATCACATTTCTGTTTTAACTATTTACTTTCCAATTCGATATTAATACCTAATGATCGAATTTCTTTTACCAGCACATTAAATGATTCTGGCATACCAGGCTCCATGCGATGATCACCATCAACGATGTTTTTATACATCTTAGTACGACCACTCACGTCATCTGATTTGACCGTTAACATTTCTTGTAGAGTATAGGCTGCGCCATAAGCTTGTAGTGCCCACACTTCCATTTCCCCGAATCTTTGGCCACCAAACTGCGCTTTACCACCTAAAGGTTGTTGTGTGACAAGACTGTAAGATCCGGTTGAACGCGCATGCATTTTATCGTCTACTAAATGATTTAACTTCAACATATACATGTAGCCAACAGCGACTTCACGATCAAATGCATTTCCAGTACGACCATCAAAAAGTGTGGTTTTACCATTTTCAGGTAAACCCGCAATTTTTAGCATGCGTTTAATTTCTCTTTCTTGGGCGCCATCAAAAACGGGCGTAGCCATTGGGATACCACCACGTAAATTTTTGGCAAGAATACTTAATTCATCATCGTTGAATTGTTCTAAATCGAGTTTAGTTAATTCCGATTCAACATTGTAAATTTCATTTAAAAACTCACGCATTTCACCATGTGATGCTTGTCTATCAAGCATTTCACCAATTTTATTACCAAGCCCTTTCGCAGCCCAACCTAAATGCGTTTCAAGTACCTGACCGATATTCATCCGTGAAGGTACGCCAAGAGGATTTAATACGATATCAACTGGTGTGCCATCAGCCATGTAAGGCATATCTTCTACAGGCACGATCATCGAGATAACCCCTTTGTTACCATGACGTCCAGCCATTTTATCACCAGGTTGAATACGACGTTTAACAGCCAAATACACTTTTGCAATTTTTAATACGCCAGGGGCAAGATCATCACCTGAAGTAATTTTTTCACGTTGTTCGTTGTAATTGTCTTCGAATTCTTTACGAAGTTCTTCAAGTTGCGTGAAGGCCATTTCTAATTGTTGATACATGGCATCATCGCGCAAGCGAATTTCAGACCAAGTTTCACGAGGAATCTCATGTAAATATTCAGCTGTGATCGCACTACCTTTTTGTAAATTATTAGGACCACCATCCGCAATGGTACCAATTAATAATTTTTCTACACGTTGATAGACGTCATCTTCACGAATACGCAATTCATCTTGTAAGTCTTTTTTGACTTTATCTAATTGCATGCGCTCAATGCTAATAGCACGTTCATCTTTTTCTACACCATCACGCGTATAAACTTGCACATCGATAACTGTACCATTCATCCCTGTTGGAACACGTAGAGATGTATCTTTAACATCCGACGCTTTTTCACCAAAGATGGCACGTAAAAGTTTTTCTTCAGGGGTTAATTGTGTTTCACCTTTTGGTGTAACTTTACCAACTAAAATATCCCCCGCATTCACTTCTGCACCAACGAAAACAATACCCGATTCATCAAGTTTTGATAACGCACTTTCACCCACATTCGGAATATCAGAAGTCACTTCTTCTGGACCTAATTTGGTATCACGAGCAACACAAGTTAATTCTTCAATGTGGATAGTTGTAAAGCGATCTTCTTCTACTAATCTTTCTGAAATTAAAATAGAGTCTTCGAAGTTGTAACCATTCCAAGGCATAAAGGCAACTAACAAGTTTTGCCCTAATGCTAACTCACCTAAATCAGTTGAAGGACCATCGGCTAACACATCACCTTTTCTAATAACATCGCCTTGTTTCACAAGAGGACGTTGATTAATACAAGTGTTTTGATTGGAACGTTGATATTTAATTAAATTATAAATATCCACACCAGTTTCTGCAGTTTCTGTTTCTTCATCATTAACACGCACAACAATTCTCGCCGCGTCAACCGAATCAACAATACCACCACGAACTGCAACGACAGTAACACCAGAGTCAATGGCAACAGAACGTTCCATTCCTGTTCCAACAAATGGTTTTTCAGTACGCATGGTGGGAACTGCTTGTCGTTGCATGTTAGAACCCATTAATGCCCGGTTAGCATCATCGTGCTCTAAGAATGGAATTAAAGAAGCAGCCACTGACACGATTTGTTTAGGTGACACATCCATATATTGAACTTTGTCTGGCGTAGAATATTCGAATTCATTTTTATTACGACTTAAAACAAGTTCATCAATGATTCGACCATCTTTATCGAGGTTACTGTTAGCCTGAGCAATAACGTAATCACCTTCTTCAATCGCCGATAGATAATGAATTTCATCGGTTACTTTACTATCGATTACTTTTCTATAAGGCGATTCTAAAAATCCATATTCGTTAGTGCGAGCATAAACAGCTAATGAGTTTATCAAACCAATGTTTGGACCTTCAGGCGTTTCAATCGGACAAACACGACCGTAATGAGTTGGATGAACGTCTCGAACCTCAAACCCGGCTCGTTCTCGAGTTAAACCACCTGGTCCTAATGCTGAAACACGACGTTTATGTGTAACTTCAGATAATGGATTGTTTTGATCCATAAATTGCGAAAGTTGGCTAGAACCAAAAAATTCTTTGATTGCAGCAGAAACAGGTTTTGCATTAATCAAATCTTGAGGCATCAAGCCTTCGGTTTCTGCAAGACTAAGACGTTCTTTTACAGCACGTTCAACTCTCACAAGCCCTACTCGAAATTGATTTTCTGCCATTTCACCAACACTTCGTACGCGACGATTACCTAAGTGATCGATATCATCAACATCACCTTTACCATCACGGATTGAAATAAGTGTTTTCATTACCGCAATAATATCATCATTATCTAGAACACCCAGGCCTAAGATTTCTTCACGACCAACACGACGATTGAATTTCATGCGTCCAACAGGAGATAAATCGTAACGATCTTCGGTGAAAAATAAATTCTTAAATAAGTTTTCAGCCGCTTCTTTAGTGGGTGGTTCACCCGGACGCATCATACGATAAATTTCAACTAAAGCTTCTAATTGTGTAGTCGTAGGATCGATACGTAGGGTATCAGACATGTAAGGACCACAATCTAAGTCATTAGTATAAAGCGTTTCAAAATCAGTCACGCCTGAGTTAATTAAAACATCAACCAACTCCTGAGTAATTGCAGAGTTCGCTTCAACAAGGACTTCACCAGTATCTTTATTAATAATATTTTTAGCTAGTGTTTTACCAATGATAAATTCAACTGGTACTTCTAAGTTATTAAGCTCAGCTTTCTTCATTATCATGATATGGCGAGCTGTTATTCGTCGGCCTTCTTCAACAACAACTTGACCATTTACTGCAATATCAAAGGAAGCAACTTCACCACGTAATCTATCAGGAATTAAATCTAATGTAAGATTACCATTCTTGAAATGGAATGTATCAACTTCAAAAAATATATCTAAAATTTCTTCAGCACTATATCCTAAAGCACGCATAATAATAGTCGCAGGTAATTTACGACGACGATCGATACGAACAAATAAGCAATCTTTAGGATCAAATTCAAAGTCTAACCATGAGCCACGGTAAGGAATAACACGAGCAGAAAATAATAATTTTCCAGATGAATGTGTTTTACCACGATCATGATCGAAAAATACACCAGGTGAACGATGTAATTGAGATACAACAACACGCTCAGTACCATTGATAATAAAAGTCCCTGTATTAGTCATTAATGGAACTTCACCCATGTAGACTTCTTGTTCTTTAATATCTTTAACTGATTTTGTACCAGCCGGCGCATCTTTATCATAGATTAATAAGCGCACTTTTACGCGCAAGGAGGCAGCATAGGTTAAACCACGCATTTTACATTCAACAACATCAAATGTGGGTTTACCCAAACGATAATTTACGTAAATTAATTCAGCACTACCTGAGTAACTTGCAATAGGAAATATTGAATTAAATGCAGCATGTAAACCGATATCTCTGCGATCATCTATTCCAATGTATCGCTGTAAAAAATTATCGTAGGAATCCAATTGAATGGATAATAAATATGGAACATCCATTGTACTTTGACGTTTACTAAAATCACGACGAACACGTTTTTTTTCAGTGTATGAATAAGAAGTCGCCATTAGATGCCTCTTTTAGATGACAAAAGATAGCTGGCAAAGAACCATATGCTCTTTACACCATCTTTCTGGTTAATATTCAGTTTTAAAATAGCATTTGTGAAAAAATGATTTATCACAACTATCCTTTTTTAAAAACGAGACAAAGCACATACTAAATAATTAGCATGTGCTTTGATAAATTTACAAAAAAATTTATTAAACATTTTCACCATTAGTTGATGAATCTTATTTAACTTCAGCTTGTGCACCAGCTTCAACAAGTTGTTTCTTGATGTCTTCAGCTTCATCTTTACCTACACCTTCTTTAAGTGTTGCAGGCGTATTTTCAACCATGTCTTTCGCTTCTTTGAGGCCTAAACCTGTTAAAGCACGAACGACTTTAATGACAGCAACTTTGTTGGAACCGAAGCTTGTCATAACAACATCAAATTCAGTCTTTTCTTCAGCTTGAGCTTCAGCACCACCAGCGGCTGGCGCAGCAACTGCAACAGCAGCTTGAGCAGAAACACCAAATTTTTCTTCCATTGCTTCGATTAATTCAACAACATCCATCACTGACATGTTTGCTATAGTTTCTAAAATTTCATTTTTTGAAACGGCCATTCTAGTTTACTCCTAAAATATTCTTTAACTTAAAAAATCTAAATACAGTTTATTGCTTAGCATCGCGTACTGCTGCTAGTGTGCGAACCAACTTACCATGAGGTTCTGCTAAGGTGCGAACAAACTTGGTAATAGGTGCCTTCATTACTGCCATTAACGAAGCAATTGCTTCGTCTTTGGTTGGTAATTTTGCCACTGCTTCTAATTGGCTAGCTTGAAGTAATTTGCCACCCATTGCTAAAGCAGTCACTTTGAGCTTGTCATGTTGTTTAGCAAAATCGCTAATTAATCTTGCTGCAGAACCAGGCTCGTCAGTTGAAACGGCAAAAATAACTGGGCCAATAAAAGCATCGTTTAAACATGATAAATCTGTATTTTCTACCGCACGCTTGGCAAGGGTATTACGGATCACACGTAAATAGACGCCTGATTTACGAGCATTTGCTCTTAGCTCAGTCATTTCACTAACAGAAAGTCCTCGATATTCAGCTAACACCGCTGACTGCGCCACTTTTGCAACTTCTGCAACATCAGCAACAATCGCTTTTTTCGCTTCTAGTGTTAAAGGCATCGATAACACTCCCGTGAGTTCGTTAAAAAAATTTTTAACGTTTATTTACAAAATGGCCTTTTCAGAAAACAAATCAACAAAGTTTGACTTTGTTATGGCATCTTCTTTACAGCCGCCTGCGTAGGAAATTAAGTTAATATTTCTATTAGCACCTACGGTCTTTGACGATGATGTTTTTTAACACGCCGTCATATTCATTACCGAAAGATAATGAAATTCTTTACACAATTGACATGACATCAACTGTCAATCCCGGCCCCATTGTGCTCGAGACTGAAATCTTTTTAATATAAACACCTTTAGCTGCTTCTGGTTTTGCTTTTTTCAAATCATCTAATAGTGCTTTTATATTTTCTCTTAATTGATCAACAGAAAAAGTAACTTTACCTACTGTTGAATGAATAATACCGGCTTTATCAATCCGATATCTCACTTGTCCTGCTTTTGCATTTTTTACTGCTTGACCAACATCAGTAGCCACGGTACCCACTTTTGGATTAGGCATTAAACCACGAGGACCAAGGATTTGACCAA
Organism: uncultured Legionellales bacterium; assembly: GCA_964352985.1. Classification (GTDB taxonomy): domain Bacteria; phylum Pseudomonadota; class Gammaproteobacteria; order JAHCLG01; family JAHCLG01; genus CAYGUK01. The sequence continues at coordinate 2,047 of CAYGUK010000118.1, read as the reverse complement.
GTTGACCAACAACACGCATTGAATCTGGTGTAGCAATCACGACATCAAAATCCATTTCACCTTTTTTGATTCGTTCAGCTAAATCTTCAAAGCCGATAATATCAGCACCTGCTTCTTTAGCTTCTTCAGCTGCAGGGCCTTGCGCAAACACAGCAACACGAACTTGGCGTCCAGTACCATGTGGCAAAACAGTTGCGCCACGGACGACTTGATCCGATTTACGCGCATCAACACCAAGATTAACGCTGACATCAATTGATTCTTTAAATTTAACTGCGCTCAAATCTTTTAATAATGTTAAGGCTTCATCAATTGCATAGACTTTACCGTGAGTGATTTTTTCTTTTATTGTGTTAAAACGTTTTGATAATTTAGCCATTATTCCATTCCTTCCACTTCGATGCCCATACTGCGCGCGGTGCCTGCAATCGTGCGAACTGCTGCTTCAATATCAGCAGCTGTCAAATCTGGCTCTTTCATTTTTGCAATTTCTTCAAGTTGTTGACGTGTCACTTTTCCAACTTTATTGGTGTTAGGAGTGCCACTACCTTTCGGAATACCCAAAGCTTTTATGAGTAGTACTGCAGCAGGTGGTGTTTTCGTGATAAAAGTAAAACTACGATCACTATAAACAGTAATAACAACAGGAACAGGTAAACCTTTTTCTAGCGATTGAGTTTTCGCATTAAATGCTTTACAAAATTCCATAATATTAACACCATGTTGACCAAGAGCGGGGCCAACAGGTGGAGAAGGATTAGCTTCACCTGCTTTTACTTGCAGTTTAATATAAGAAGCTATTTTTTTAGCCATATTAATTACTCCGAATCGTGGGTGCAAACGCTTAATTCGTGATTAAGCTCCCCGTGTATAAACTTATGCTTTCTCGACTTGGCCGAATTCTAATTCAACAGGTGTCGAGCGACCAAAAATCAAAACAGCAACACGCAATCTATTTTTCTCATAGTTAACTTCTTCAACCACGCCATTAAAGTCGGCAAAAGGACCTTCGATTACACGAACCACTTCACCTGGCTCATATAATATTTTTGGTTTTTCTTGATCCGCACCTTCTTCAATTCGCTGTAAAATTGCATTTGCTTCTTTATCTGAAATAGGTGCTGGTTTATCGCTGGTACCACCGATAAATCCCAACACTTTTGGAACTTTACGAACTAAATGCCATGTTTCATCATCCATTACCATCCGAACCAAAACATAGCCAGGAAAAAATTTACGCTCACTTCTTCTTTTTTGTCCGGCGCGCATTTCAACAACATTTTCAGTTGGTACTAAAATTTCACCAAATTTATCTTCAATGCCCGCCAATTTAATTCTTTCTTCAAGAATTCTTTTAACTTGAACTTCAAAGCCAGAATATGCTTGGACAACATACCAATGTTTTTTTATTTCATCTTTAATTTCTGTCATCCTGTTAACCTCTTTGGCCTGTTAACCAACCTATTAGTGAAATTAAACCAGTATCAACAACCCATAAAAATACGCCACAAATCACGACGATGACTAAAACAACGATGGTTGACTGAACTGTCTCTTGTCGATTAGGCCAAACTACTTTTCGCATCTCTATACGAGAATCGGCAATAAAGCGTACGGCTAATTTCCCTTTTGCTGTTTGCGCGCTAATAAACAAAGCAATAGCGGCAATAAATATCCATCCAATGATACGAATAGGAAGTGCAATGTTAGTAAATTGATAATTAACAAATAGACCAGCAGCAATAATAACAACAGCTGCAAGCCATTTTACTATATCCAATCCTGTATTACCGTTATCTTGTTTCGAACTCATGTTAATTCGCTTTTACTCTAAATGTCTTGGCAGGCCAGGAGGGGATCGAACCCCCAACCTGCGGTTTTGGAGACCGCCGCTCTGCCAATTGAGCTACTGGCCTAATTAGGGATAGGAATAGTCTGTAACCGGATATCAAATCAAGTTACAGCTATTCCCATCTCGTATTTGTTTATTCGATAATTTTAGCAACCACACCCGCACCAACAGTACGACCACCTTCACGAATAGCGA
>CAYGUK010000117.1:0-11540 GCA_964352985.1 uncultured Legionellales bacterium | reverse complement strand
GAACAATTACTTCCTTTTAATGTTAAGCTCTCTTAATTCTAATTTTCAATGGTGGAGTTTTTAGACCGCTTACGCAAAGAGGGCTACCAGAAACGATTCTAGTGGCTTGGTTAAAGAGAACAGAAGATTTATATAGCGAGTCTGATACCTATAAAATTAATTTTAATCCTTTTAATCTGAAGTTGCATGAAAATAATCGCGAATATGTTTAGCCATTTGTAAAAATAGTCTTTCATTTCGAACTATGTAGATTACTAATAAAATTAACAGAGATAGCAATAAATGTAATAAAGAGAAATAACTAGTTGCATGATAGCTATCTAAGTGCTTTATTAAAATAGAAGAATATACAATTCCTAAAATACCACCAATCCATCTTATAACGTAAAAGTTACTTATCATCTTAGATAAATTATTTTTATTAATAGTTTCTAGGCCAAATGACAATGTAGTTGTATTGAGTATAGAAATACACGAGCCAAAGATAAATGAAATTACTAAATAATAAAATGGTATATTAGAATACATATTGATAATAGCTAATCTAAAAATAGAAATACACGCAATTAATAAAAATGCTATTGTTATAAGTTTTGCAGCATTAAATTTTGATAATAATTTCCCTGTTATAGTAGCTGATATTGCCATTCCAAATGAGTATGGTAATAATAACAAGCCAACAGTAAATGGTTTGAGATTATAAACATCTTGCAAATAAAATGTTGACCATATGAGCCAAGAATACATAAAGAAATATGAAAAGCTTCCCATTATGCTCGCAACAATATAATTTTGATTAAGCATTTGCTTTGGTATTTTTCTGTACTTGAGCTTAATAAACACAATAGCCAAGATAATTAATAACAGATAAATCTTTGTAAAAAAATGGGTTAAATAAATTACGAGTGAAATTAGTATAATAGTATTCAGTATGGATGGTAAAATTTCATATTGAAAAATTTTTTTCTGAATTTCGAATTTAGGTAAGTATATAATAAATGGCAGTGTTATTATATAAAATAAAATATTTGACAAAAAGATTAAACGCCATGAGTAAAGTTGAGTTAATACCCCCCCCCATACAGGACCAAGTGCAACACCAATACAAACAAAACTTCCCCATATACCTAAAGCATTTGAATAGCTTTTGTCTTTAAATACCAATTTTAGATAGCCCATTGTTGAAACTACTAATATAGATGCAAATAAGCCTTGGATACCTCTAAGAATAACTAAAAGAAAAAGACTTTTAAATATTCCTATAGTGAGAGTAAATAAAATAAAAAAATTAAAAGAGATAATTAACATTTTGCGCAAACCAAAAACATCACATAAGTCACCTATGACGGGTAAAAAAGATGCATTTCCAATCATGAATGCTGTTAATAACCATTGACCAAATAAAATAGATATAAAATAGGAATTCATAATATTTTTTAATGAAACACCAATAGCTAATAAATCGAGTGCGGCGACTAAAACAGGCAGACCAATTCCTAAATGAATTAAAATCTTATTTGAATTTTTCAACTTATGATTCCTTTCTAAGAAAAATTGGAAGGATAATATATCAAAATTTCATTATTTTAACAGTGTTCATTTTTGTAAAAGCATGGTTCGAGAAATATAAGTTTGATGGAATTAATGCCACCTAATATTTCTACGTTTTTTTCCAATAGATTAAATCATAAGATAGAATGAAAATAGCAAATATTTCTCAAGATAAAAAACGTGCATAAAGTAATAATTCTGGTATAATAGTCCATCTTTGAATGCATTGTCATAGAGATTGTACTTTATGTTGATGTGCATTGATCACGTGAAAAAAGAAATAATGGAATATCAATAACTTATGAGTTTAGTAAAGGATAAAAAAATCTATTATTACACAACACTTACAGCTTGTTATGTAACAGTAGTATTGATATCTCTTACTATGGGCTATAAAGTCGTTAATTTCTCACATTTAATCGTTACAGGCTCAGTATTTGTTTTTCCTCTTACTTTTATGTTTGGAGACGTGATAGCGGAAATATTTGGCTATCGTTCTGCAAAATTTGTAATCTGGCTAGCATTGTTTTGTGAATTTATATTTGTGATTTTTTCAAATATGATCAATTATTTTCCTGGGCATACTACACCTGCTTTTCAACATGCCTATAAAGTTATTATTCCCATGTTTTTTAGAGCGTACTTAAGCGATTTTGTCACTATATTTGTTAGTGAAACAATAAATATTTTTCTAATTTCTAAATGGAAATTCATCTTAAAGGGAAAGTATTATTGGCTACGTAGTATGGGTTCTACAATGGTTGGCGTACTAACATATAGTATATTAGCAAGTTTGATTTCATTTGTTGGAATTTTTAATCTTCATAAAATATTTTATCTTGCATTATCATGTTTTCTAATTAAAGAAGCGATATCTTTATTACTTATAATTCCATCTGTCTTATTAGTAAATCACTTGAAAAAAATAATTGGTGAATATGAGAATAATGAGCTAAATCCGTTTAAAAATGATGTTGCGACCGTAATAATGGGAAACTAAAGATGAAACGATTTATCACGATCATAATAGAATGGAAAAAAAGTGATGCGGATTTGAGATCTGCCATCGAGACACTTACTGGTAAACCAGATATTGCGAGGGATATCGATAATATTAGAACTTATCGTTTTTATCAAGATGTGCATAATGATTGCAATTTTCTAGATCAATATTACTTGCTCACATTTGAAACTACTGTAATCGAACCTTATAAACTCAGAATATTTTGTAATGAATTTGTAAAACATTTAAATAGTGTTGGTATAGATTCAATTCAAAGAATTGACATATATAAAACAACTGAAAATTCCTATTACCCATTTCAATTACGAGATAATGTTAGTCTTACAGCAAGTTCCTTTTATATTGAATTTATTAATGTAGAAGAACGTCATTTAGAAGCTTATCGAGATATTATGCGAAATATATGTGGACCGGCTATTAAATTATTTGTAATGTCTGGATACGCAATTACAATTTGCGCGTATGAGCTTGAGGATTTAGTTTTAAATAAACGTTCAAAATTAAGTTGGAACCAAATTCATATTGGTCAATATACTGAAGGAACCTCAGAACCTGATATTGCAAGAGAATTTGATGTTCATCTAAAATCTGTAACTAGCTCAAAATCAGGATATGATGAAGTATTTAAAGGATTGGCAGATATCAGGGTAAAACCATATGTGGGCTGGTCTAAGCTTGTTTTTAGCTTAGATTTAAGAGCTAGACAAGAATGTTGTAGGACATTTTTATCAAAGCTTTGATGTATGAAAACTAATTTAACGAAAGAACAATTTTATATGTGGGTTAGACAAAGCATGAGACCTACAGTCCCACTTTATAATCATGCTTGGTTATTAACCTTAGAAGGAAATTTAGATCTTGAAAAATTCATTCATTCTGTTGATTTCATTGTTAATCAAAATAAAACATTAAATCAAATTTTACATTACACAGATAATGAGGTGATTTTTATTGAAAATAATAAGATGAATTTTCACCTTCAGATAAAAGAATTGGATTTTTCCGATTTAACCATTAAAAAACAATATTTAACTCAATCTAGTGAAAATATTTTCGATTATAATGAAAGGCTTTATACAATAGAATTGATAAAACAATCGACCGAAAAGTTTTATCTACTTCTAGTCTTTCATCATTTAATAATCGATGGTGCAGGTGTGAAATTACTACTAAATAAAATTAATGATAAATATAATACTCTATATTTTGACAAAAACTATGAAAACAAAGAGGATAATATTGAAAGTATAAACTATTCGAATACCAAGCCGAGTGTTTATGAAGTGCAGTTTGAAAATGATAATGAAATGTTCTGTTCTTCAGCATTTCCGTTTGAATACTTCACAAACAATTATAAAGAAGATTCAAGATATGAACAACGGATTTTTAAATATATTCACCTGAATAAAAACACTTTAAATAGAATATTAAATTTATCATGCAAAAATGATTTAAATATGGGTAAGGAGAAGTTTTTATCCAATTTTTTCATGGCAACAATATCACTTTTTTTTCACTTGATTTTCAATGAAAAAACTATAAACATTGCGGGCACCTATCATAATAGAAAAAATGAATTTGAAAAACATTGTATTGGTCAGTTTGTAACAACATATTCATGTCAGATTATCCCAGAAAAAAATGATGATTTTTTTGCATTATTCAACAAAACTTATAATGCTAATTACACTGCAATAAAGAATGTTGGAAAGTTAGGCAGAGGGAAATCTAGATTGTATGATGTTTTGTTTAATTTTGTAAATGTGACGTTTGATGAAAATCTTTTTAAATGTAAATCACATGTTGAATATGTTAGACAAAAGTATGAAGATGAAGCGATACATGTTGAGGTTTCAAATTTTAATAGTGATATTTATGTTATGGATTTTAGCTTCTTAAATTGCTTTGATCAACAAAGAATAAATTTGTTTATTAAGCTATATTTAAGACTATTATCTGACATCTTGTTACAGCCAACCAAGAAAAATTATGAAAGAAAACTATTATCTTCAAACCTTAGAAATAATATATATCAAAGATATGCTAACTTATATAATATTCAAGGTTCAAATAAAACAAAGCTACTCGAAAAAATTTTTAGGGACAATTTAATTCATTTAAATAATAAAAGTGCAATAAGATATAAGAATACCATTCTGAGTTATAATGAGTTGGATATTATTACTAACAAACTATCATTGTTTTTATTAAAGGAAGGAGTTAAAAAGCAGCAAGTAGTGATTGTTAGTGTTGAGAATAAATATCTTTCCATTTTAATAGCATTGAGCTTGCTGAAGTTAAATGCTATATATTTACCTCTTGATCCTGCTTATCCAAATTCTTATAAAGAAAATATAATTATAAAGTCATCTGCTTCATGGCTAATTATTGATAATGGCCTAAATAAAAGTGGTAATGGCAACAATGAAATTTTTATAGATATTAATATACTTGAAGAAATAGTATTAACTATTAATAATAAAAATATAATTGAAGAACATAACAATGCAGATTTGGCTTATATTATTTATACGTCTGGGACTACAGGAAATCCAAAAGGTGTTAAAGTATCACATAAAAGTCTATCTGAGTTAATTAGTCAATCACTATCTCTATTTGAGATATCATCATCTGATAATTGGATTTTATTGCATTCATTGTCATTTGATTTTTCAATTTGGGAAATATTTGCAGCACTTTACGCTGGTGGATGTTTACATATAGTGGATGATGAAATAAGAAAGGACTCAGTCAAACTTATAAAAACGATAGCTCAATATAACATTACAATATTAAATCAAACACCAAGTGCATTTGAAATTTTAGAAAATGCTGTTAATTCAACAAACGCAACAATATTATCAAATATAAAATATTTAATCTTTGGAGGCGAGAAAGTAAAGTATAAGCCTATTGAAAATTGGAGAAAAAAAGTTTGTGCTACTACACAATTTATTAATATGTATGGAATAACAGAAACAACAATTCATTGTACGTTTTATCTAATCCCAGATCATATAAATCATGACATTAATAACATAGGAAGACCATTACCTAGCACATTTATTTTGATATTAGATCAATATCTTAATGTGGTATTACCAGGAGTTAAAGGAGAATTGTTCATAGGAGGATATACATTAAGCTCAGGTTATGATGATAGAAATTTAACAGAAAACTCATTTATAAAACTAAATGATCAACCATTTTTTAGTAAGGTTTGCTATCGAAGTGGAGATACCGGATTTTGGTCAGAAAATGGAGACATTGTTTATTTATCAAGGAATGATAGATGTTTCATTCACCACGGATTTCGGATTGATGCTGTTTTTATTGAAAATCAAATAAAAAATATTCCGGGTATTGTTAACTGTTACCTAATAATAAATAATAGTAGCTTAACTGTAATATGCCAAGTAAATAGTGATGATGTAAATGTAATTAATATAAAAAAATATTTAAAAAAGAAAATACCTGACTATATGATTCCAGAAAAAATTATTATTTTTAAAGAATTGATTACAACAGTAAATGGCAAGATTGATTATAATAGATTAATAGCACTAAATAGTGAAGTTAATGCTGTAAATGAATATGAAACTAACTCAAAAGGATGTAAAGTAAGTGAAATAATATGCAAGGCATTATCAATTTGTAGAAACGAGAACTTGCATATCGGGTTTGTTGAGGCTGGTGGTAATTCATTTATAGCTTTTCAAATATCAACTAACATTTTTTCGATATTGAGTATTTCGATTAATCCAATCGAAATATATAGGACAAAGTCAATTTATAAATTGATATCACAGATAAATCGAAAGCAAGAGAATGCAAATAAAGAAATGAATTATACTTATATGAAAGCAAATCAGTATAAATCATTTCCTCTAACAACAATCCAAAAAGCATATTTGGTTGGTCGGTATGAAAATCAACACTTAGGTGGGATCTCTACAACTTTTTGCATGATGACAAGATTTAAAAAGTCATTAGATATTGAGCTGATCCAAGATTCTTTTAACAAGCTCTTAATAAGACATCCCATGCTCAAAGCTAGATTAACCGAAAATAATCTTCAACGTGTGATTGAAAAGAAATTACGCTATACAATTGATATTTTCGAGTATCATGGTAATTATGATGATAATAAATCAGTTTTATATAGGGATAGTCAATTTAGAAATTTGTTTAATAAGTTACGAAATTTAAGAGAGTGGCCTTATTTTGATATTAAGTTAATAAAATATAATGATTGTTTTGCTTTGATATTTTGTGTTGATTGTATATTTTTTGATGGGTTAAGTTTAGTAAATTTCTTTCGAGATTGGTCTTATTATTATACAAATAAAAATAAAAAAGTGGAGCCTCTTTCCCCAACATTTTATGATGCATGTTTAATGAGTCAGAATTACAATTCTGTTAATCTTATTGAAAAAACCTATTCTTATTGGCAGAAGAAGTCATTAGAAAATTATCAAGGACCTTGCTTACCGCTTAGTCAAAATTATTTAAGTATTATGAAACCTGAGTTTTTAACCATTGAATCATATGTTGATGCAAAGAAATGGACGTCACTTAAAAAAAAGTCTTTGCGACATAATGTACTACCAAGTGTTATGTTGTTTTATTTATTTAATTTACTAATTGAGTCATGGTCATCAAATAAAAGTTTTATTATTAATATGACTTTATTTAATAGACCGCATTTTATTGAGAATATTGAAAAAATAATAGGTGATTTTACTAAGTCACTTTTATACTTATTTATATCTGATAACTATAAAGGTAATTATACACTTATACAGATCCTCGAGAAATTTCAAACAGCAGTTAACGATGATTTAGCGCATAACTCTATATCCGGTAGTGATTTACAAAGATCAATATTGAAAAACTATTCAAGTGTATCGAATATAGCTCCAGTAGTTTTTACAAGTTTATTGAGCTTAAGTAACGTTTTCAGTACTGATTTGTTCGATAATAATTTCATCGAGTTAACACAATATATGACAAAAACGCCTCATGTCTGGTTGGATTGTCAATTGATTGAAAAAGAAAATCAATTACTGATTAAATGGGATTATGTGGATGGTTTATTTGAAGATGGAATAATATCTAAGATGCATAATATGTATCTTGATTTTATTGACCAAATTATAAATGCTAATTGGGATGAAAAAGTTAATATTAATATGTTATCTCGAGGATTGACCGATGTAATAGATAATTATACAAATTCAATGTATTTAAATATTCAGCATGCTCGACTTGAAAATTTATTTTTAACAAATGTAGATAAGTTACAAGATGAAGTTGCTCTAAAGTCAGCGAATACGGTATTAACTTATAAGGATTTATATCAGCAATCGTTAACAATTGTTGCTCATCTAAATTCCTCTAACATTAATAAAACTGTAATTGCAATTCTTTTAGATAAAACACCATTTCAGATAATGTCTGTAATTGCAACTTTAATGGCAAATAATACTTTCTTACCATTATCTACATCATGGCCAGCAAATCGAATAAATGCGATTTTAACTTCTGCCAAGGTGAAATATATTATTACTACAAAAGAAATATTTGATAATTTAAATATAGATCATCAAAGTCATACAATTTATTTTATAGAATCAGTCATATTTAGAGATCAACTTGAGAATCAATTAACCAATAATGATACTGAAGATGCTTATATAATTTATACTTCTGGTACAACTGGGATACCCAAAGGAATATTGCTTTCACATGCGGCTGTTTGTAATACAATTGAATCAATTAATCATCTATTTAATATTAATTCCCATGATAATATTTTGTCTATTTCTCAATTATCTTTTGATTTGGCAATATATGATATTTTTGGACTATTATTAGCAGGAGGAACAATTGTTTTACCTGATAATACAAGAGTAAATGACCCCGTCTATTGGACTGAATTAATTATTGAAAATAATATTTCTATCTGGAATTCTGTTCCCGCTTTAATGGAAATGTTTATAACCTATCTTGAGACTCAATTTGATCGAATTATAAATCAAATTTCGAAATCATTAAGAATAATTATGTTAAGTGGAGATCTCATTTCTCCCAGATTAGTGTCAAGAATTATGAGACTATTCCCTAATATTGATTTATATAGTCTTGGCGGAGCTACCGAAGTATCCATTTGGTCTGTTTTCTATAAGATTGACAAGAAAATTACTTTAAGCAAAAAAGTTCCTTATGGAAGGGCATTGCCTAATCAAAAATTATATGTGTTAGATAAAAATGGTATTCCTTGTAACTTTAATGTAAATGGAGAAATTTTCATCGGAGGAGCAGGTCTTGCTAAAGAGTATTATTTAGATAATGAGCGAACAAAGGAATCATTTATTTATAATAAAAATTTAGGTTGTGTTTTATATCGTACTGGTGATTTGGGACGACTACTCAATAATGGAGATATTGAAATATTGGGTAGAATAGATAATCAAATAAAATTAAATGGGCATCGTATTGAGCTTGGTGAAATTGAAGCAATATTACTTAAACATCCAGACATATTAGATGTAATAGTTTCATTAGTTACACTTGATTCAAAAAAACTGATTGTTGCCTTTTTAAAAACTCCAAATAAAAATATAGCCAAAAATAATATTGTTAAATATTTATCTAATGAAGTTCCTAGTTATATGATCCCAAATAAAATTATAACTTTAGATTCATTTCCAATGGGTGAAAATAATAAAGTTGATCGTAACTTACTTATAAAGAAAGTAGAAAAAGAAAAAGAATATTCATGTATACTTGAGAAGGGTGATCCAATTGTTAGTCAATTAACGAATATATGGAAAAATGAATTAGATAATAATGAATTATCCATAGACGAAAATTTATTTGAATTTGGTTCAGATTCTTTAAATGCATTAAATGCGGCATTGGAAATTAATAATCAGTTTGGTACAAATGTAACTGTAACATGGGTTTATCAGTTTCCAACTATTAGAGAACAGTTAAATAACCTCAAAAGTGATCATTTTGACGCAGATAAACTATATAATCCCATGATCAAACTTACTAATAACAATCTCAAGCCATTAATTTTTATTCATCCCTGCTTCGCTGGATCTGAATATTATATTGATTTAGCTAATAAGCTTAAATCTGACGTTACATTTTATTCTATTGATGCTTATAATTTATATAATAATAATTCAATAATTGTAGAAAATGTTAAAGATCTAGTGAAACTTTATTTGAGCTATATAACTGCTAAAGTCGAACCACAAGAAATTATTATTGGTGGTTGGTCGTTAGGTGGCGTATTAGCCTATGAACTAGCTAATGAACTCATGAAGCTGAATTATAAAATTCAATCAGTATTATTAATTGATTCTTATGTTCTAAGTGCATTACCTATTGAACTATCGAAACTTTTAAAAAATGTAGGAGTAAAATTAATTAATGATGTGAAAAATAAATTTCATAATAGAGTCACAGAGGAATTTTTCATTAAAAAATGGACTAAATATATAATTAATGATATAAATATCGCTGCCTCATATATTCCAAACAATTCTGATATAAATACTACTTTATTTAAAGCAAAGAAGCCATTTCCTGAATATATTAATTTGGAAACTGGAAAAGATAATGGGTGGCGCAATTATATATCTAATTTGGTGATTAATGAACTCAATGATGATCATTTTTCAATCCTTGATAATAAATTGATTGTTGAAACGATTAGATCTCTAGTTCATACTGCGAATCTAGTTTAACATAATCAAAGATAGTGAATAGAATATTTTCTATCTAAACTTGGAAAGTTAACTTGTGAAGTACCCCCGTTTCAACGGACAGCCAAGTTGAAAAAAATCTAAACGTTAGTAAACGCATTGCTCATTATTCCTTTTAATATTATTAAACATACTATTCTAAGTCGACACAATTAAACTTATACAATTAATAATTTCAGAATGTGAAAATGCTACTAAAAAAAATTTTTGTATTGGCCTCCTGTCACCGATTATGAGATGGTTCTCTGATAATCAATGCCTAGTCAATAATATACGCATTAACTGATATTGATAATATTTAAATTGATGAATGTTCAAATCGTGTTGTTTGCAGTAGGATGCCGCTGTGATTTTTTCTTGTTGCCATTGCTTTAGATGGGTTTGCCAGTAATTTTTTTTCTCGTCAAGTTTTTGTTGATAAGTTGTTTCTTCCATTTTGTATTTTCCTCAATTTTGAATTGAGAACATAGCCCTCTGTGCCAATATCAATGAGACAAAAAGATCGTTAAAATTAACGAGTGGCGGCATCGAGAAAATCAATGACAAATACAAACAAGCAACGAACTACAAAGGTCAACTTATCGGTTACTGAGGAAGGCCGTAGGCCGACCGAAGTAACCGATAAGTTGGCTAGCGCGCAAGTTGAAATGCCTGATCCTGAAGCAATGATTAATAATAAAAAACGTCGTAATATCACGGCGAAATTTAAACTTCGTATACTTGATGAGTTAGATAATACAACGGTACCCGGTGAAAAAGGTGCGATATTACGACGAGAAGGTTTATATAGCTCACAAATTACGGATTGGCGAAGACAACGAGAATTGGGCGCACTAACAGCACTGGGTAAATCTCGCGGTCGTAAAAAACAATTAACGCCTGAACAAGAAAAACTGCGTCAACTTGAAAAAGAAAATGCTAGATTGAAAGCAAAGCTTAATCAAGCAGAAGTGATTATTGATATTCAAAAAAAAGTCTCACAGATATTTGGCATCACTCTCCCAACAGACGAGAAGAACGAGAGCAAATGATGATAGCAACCACCAAACTGGCTGAGCTTGCTAATGTTAGCTCAGCTTGTCATTGTTTAGGTTTACCAAGGCCAACCTATTATCGCTGGCAGCAGCAAGCGTCAGTGAATGATGCTAATCACAAAAAGAAAAAACATCCTGCCGCATTATCAA
>CAYGUK010000116.1:0-11897 GCA_964352985.1 uncultured Legionellales bacterium | reverse complement strand
TGTTTGCGCGCCCCAGTAATGATTAGCAGGCACATCAATTTTGCCCATACTATCACTTTCTGTACGTGTGGCATGTGTCATGTTAGATTCCTTTAAGTTAGAAAAATAATATTGGGCGTAGTCTAACGCTTTTTTTAAGAATTGAAAAATAGGATTGTGCGTTGCAAGTTTTGCTTATTTGCTGTAGTTTGTCTTTTTCGATTTTTGGAGAGATTTTTTCATGAGTGATAAAAAGCCAGGTGGTTTAGCAGGCGTAACTGCAGGACAAACTTCCATTTGCACCGTTGGTAAGGAAGGTATTGGTTTAACTTATCGTGGTTATGGTATTGATGATTTGGCTAAACATGCTTCGTTTGAAGAAGTCGCTTATTTATTAATTCATGGTGATTTACCCAATCAACAACAACTAACTCAATATCGTCAAACTTTAATTAAAAATCGGGCACTGCCTAACGCGTTAAAAACGGTTTTAGAATTAATTCCTAAAGATACTCATCCCATGGATGTGTTACGTACTGGATGTTCAATGTTAGGTAATTTAGAACCCGAAAATGATGTTGCTGATCAAAAAAATATTGCAGATCGATTAATTGGAATTTTTCCGTCTATATTATTGTACTGGTATCATTTTCAACATAGTGGTTATCAATTTGATACTGAAATAAATGAAGATTCTGTAGCGGGATATTTTCTTCATGGTTTACTGAATAAAGCACCCACTGATTTAGCACGTAAAACTGTCGATGTATCATTAATCTTATATGCTGAGCATGAATTTAATGCTTCAACTTTTGCTGCGCGTGTGACCACTGCAACCATGTCAGATTTTTATTCTGCAATTACTTCTGCGATTGGTACGTTAAGTGGGCCTTTGCATGGTGGCGCAAATGAAGCCGCTATGGCTTTAATTGAAAAATTTGCAACACCGAAAGCGGCACATGCTGGTTTAATACAAATGTTAGCAAATAAAGAATTAGTCATGGGTTTTGGCCATCGCGTCTATAAAATTAGCGATCCACGTTCTGATATTATCAAAGCTTATTCAAAAGAATTAGCAACTCAAAATAATAATCTTAATTTATTTAACATCAGTGAAACGATCGAAAAATTAATGTGGGAAGAAAAGAAATTATTTCCTAATGCGGATTTTTATAGTGCTTCAGCTTATCATTTATGCGGTATCCCAACGGAATTATTTACGCCGATTTTTGTCATGTCGCGTATTACCGGCTGGTCTGCGCATGTTATTGAGCAAAGGGGCAATAACCGATTAATTCGTCCTACTGCTGAGTATATTGGACCCGATGCTAAGGCATTTATTGATATTTCAGGGAGATAGATCCTGGTTTTAAAGATATAGCGGATATGATATGGTGTAGCCCGTACAATCAGCCATATTGAAGGAGTTAGCACCATGGCCTTGCATAATATCATCCGTAGAAAAAGTGTTGCAGTTAAAGTGGGAAATATCACTGTTGGTGGTGATGCCTCCATCGTCGTTCAATCAATGACGAATACCGATACCGAAGATGCCAAAGCAACAGCAAAACAAATTAAATTATTAGCCGATGCAGGTTCAGAATTGGTACGTTTAACGGTTAATACTGAAGAAGCGGCTAAACAAGTTCCCTATATTAAAGAACTCTTACTTAAAGAAAATTGCAATGTGCCATTAATTGGAGATTTTCATTATAACGGACATCGAATTTTATCAAAATACGAAGACTGTGCCAAAACTCTCGATAAATTTAGAATAAATCCTGGTAATGTTGGTTTTGGTAATAAGCGTGACTCACAATTTGCGATGATGGTCGAAGCCGCAATCAAATATAATAAACCGGTTCGCATTGGGGTTAACTGGGGAAGTCTTGATCAAGATTTATTGACTCATATGATGGATGAAAATTCTAAACAAGCGCATCCCAAAGACGCTGATGATGTGATGCGCGAAGCGATTATTATTTCAGCTTTAGCGAATGCTGAAGTGGCAGAAAATATGGGATTGGCTCGTGATAAAATTATCTTGGCTTGTAAAGTATCACGTGTGCAAGATTTAGTTTTAATTTATCAAGAATTAGCAAAACGATCTAATCATGCGCTCCATTTAGGATTGACAGAAGCAGGAATGGGATCAAAAGGTATTGTTGCAACAACTGCTGCGATGAGTATTTTATTACAGCAAGGTATTGGTGATACTATTCGAGCATCGCTAACACCTGAACCCGGCGGCGATAGACGTAAAGAAGTTTTAGTTTGCCAGGAAATTTTGCAGTCCATGGGTATTCGATCATTTACGCCACAAGTCTCTGCTTGTCCTGGTTGTGGTCGGACAACCAGCACGTACTATCAAGAATTAGCGGATAAAATCCAACATTTTTTAAGAGATCAAATGCCAGTTTGGCAACAACAATATCCTGGTGTTGAATCCATGCAAGTTGCCGTTATGGGTTGCATTGTGAATGGCCCCGGTGAAAGTAAACATGCTGATATTGGTATTAGTTTGCCAGGCTCAGGTGAAAAACCCGTGGCGCCCGTATTCCAAGACGGTGAAAAAACCGCTACACTGCGCGGTGAAAATATTGCAGAAGAATTTATGGAAATTTTAAATAATTACGTTCAACAGAAATATGGTGAAGAGGCAATTGCATGAGTCACGCGGTAGAGCAAAACATTAGACAAGATTATGATGAAGTATTACAAACTTTAGCAGATTATATTTTAAATGATAATGTCATTTCTGAAGAGTCGTTAACAACAGCACGTTACTGTTTAATGGATACTTTAGGATGTGGCATTTTAGCGTTAAATTATAAAGCTTGTACCAAATTGCTCGGCCCAATCGTGCCTGGAACGAAAGTTGAAATGGGCGCGCGCGTCCCAGGAACTTCTTATGTTTTAGATCCTGTGCAAGCGGCATTTAACATAGGTGCTATGATCCGTTGGCTTGATTTTAATGATACCTGGCTTGCTGCAGAGTGGGGTCATCCTTCAGACAATTTAGGTGCAATACTTGCAGTCTGTGATTATCTGACTCGACAAAAACAAAAAAAGTTTACGGTTCATGATGTTTTAGTTGCGATGGTCAAGGCACATGAAATACAAGGTGGTCTTGCAATATTAAATAGTTTTAATCGAGTTGGATTAGATCATGTTGCCTTGGTTAAAATTGCGAGCACAGGCGTTGTCACTCGTTTAATGGGCGGCGATCGCACCCAAATTTTAAATGCTCTATCACAAGCATTTGTCGATGGGCAATCACTTAGAACTTATCGTCACGCACCGAATACGGGTTCAAGAAAATCTTGGGCAGCTGGTGATGCGACGTCTCGTGGTGTGCGTTTAGCGATGATCACATTGTTAGGTGAAATGGGTTATCCCAGCGTGTTAACGGCTAAAACTTGGGGTTTTTATGATGTTTTATTTAACGGAAAATCGTTAATTTTTCAGCGACCCTTGGCAAGTTATGTGATGGAAAATGTGTTATTTAAAATTTCTTTTCCGGCGGAATTTCATGCGCAAACTGCTGTTGAATGCGCCGTTGAACTTCATTCACAAATCAAAGATAGATTAGCTGACATTAAAGCCGTTTATATTACTACCCATGAATCAGCGATTCGAATTATTAGTAAAACAGGTCCTTTATATAATCCTGCCGATAGAGATCATTGCATTCAATATATGAGTGCCATTGGATTAATCTTTGGTGATTTAAATGCTGATCATTATGAAGATGATGTTGCAAGTGATCCGCGTATTGATACTTTACGTGATAAAATGATTATCGAAGAAAATAAACAATTTTCTGTTGATTATTTAGATCCTGAAAAACGCTCGATTGCTAATTCAATGCAAGTTGAATTTAACGATGGTAGTAAAACAGATAAAATCACAATTGAATATCCCATTGGTCATAAACGTCGACGTGAAGAAGGTATCCCAGTATTAATTGAGAAATTTAAACGCAATTTAGCGACACAATTTAATTCAACTCAAGTGGAAAAAATAATGTCTGCTTGTGATGAGCAAACTAAATTAGAAAAAATGCCTGTCGATGAATTTGTGAATTTATGGGTGATAGATTAAAAATTTGTAACTATTCAGCATTCATTTATGCTGAATAGTTACAAAAATTTAATCAAACAAAGCGAGTAATTCGCTGACGACTTCGCGTTTATCGCCTTTGCAACTGATAAAGCGTTTTACTTCAAATTGCGTAATGTCAGCGGGTTGGTAAATTTCTCGAGTCAATGCGATATCGTGATTAGAAATTAATACTGGTATACCTTTCTGATTTACTTCTTGCGCGATTTCAGCCAGTCTTTTTTGATCATTTAGATCAAATTGATTGCCGGCATATTGATTAAAAAAAGCAGTGCTTGATAATGGCGCATAAGGTGGATCGCAATAGATCACATCTCCTGCTTTAGCCCGATGCATTGTCTTGGCGAAATCCTCACAAGTAAACGTCGCTTTTTTAGCTTGTTGGTAAAAATTCAATAACGCCTCTCGTGGAAATAATGGTTTTTTATATTTTCCGTAAGGCACGTTAAATTTGCCACTGGCGTTATATCGGCATAAGCCATTAAATCCGTGACGGTTGAAATAAATAAAAATGGCTGACTTTTCATATTCATCATGAGTGGAATTAAAATGATCTCGAAATTTATAAAATTTGTTAGGCGTATTATTTTTTTCAATAAAAAAAGTTTCAGTAAAATCGATAAAGTCTTTCCCGTGTTTTTTCAGTATTTTATACAGATTAATTAAATCAGTGTTAATGTCATTTAAAAGATAACATTCATAATTCGTATTTAAAAAAATAGCACCGGCCCCGACAAATGGTTCGATTAAGCGTGAACCAGCTGGTAATTTTTCGCGGATTACACTTGCGAGTTTACCCTTACCTCCTGCCCATTTTAAAAAGGGTGTAGTGATCCCGACAGTTTTAGGCATTCATCCATTTCCTTAAAAAGAGCTAATTGTATTGAAGAATAACATAATTAGCTAGTTTGAAAGTGACAAACAGTTAACATGGCTGCACAATACTGTGGTTTTCCCCTATAAATCAGACAGATAGAACCGGTGCTATTGACTTAAATACAGAGATTTGAGAAAGTGAAAATAATAATAAAAACAAGTTTAGGTATTCCAAGTTTTTAACCGTAGGAAAAAAATGAAAGTTTAATTACGGCGATTTTCAGCTTGGTAAATACTATCATAGCAATTAAGCAAGGGGCTTGAAATTTTTTTGCTGGGACAGTGCAAATACGCAAATTCATTGAGTGAAAACAATGAATGCGTTTTTTCTATTGTCTTTCATCACAAACCGCCACTTCAACTTAAATGCAATATTAGAAAGTTAAACAGGGTACAGTATTACATGCAGCAAACAATGACGCCGGAAAAGCAACCGCACTCACTAAAATATTTATTCATGACTGAAATGTGGGAACGATTTGCGTATTATGCCGTGCAATCTGTTCTTGTTTTGTTTATGACGAAAACCTTATTATTTAGCGATGAAAAAGCATATTTAGTTTATGCTGCCTTTAATTGTTTATTGTTAGGTTCCCCCGTTGTTGGTGGCTATATTGCCGATAGAGTTTTGGGTTATGTCAATTCGATTTCGTTAGGTGCGGTTTTATTGGGTGCTGGGTATTTTTGTTTACTCATTCATAAAGAATCTTACATGTATTTTGGTTTTGCTTTAGTTTCTTTTGGTAATGGTTTTTTAAAACCCAATATTTCAACCTTGTTAGGCACATTTTATAATGAAGTTGATCCGAGACGAGAACGCGGATTTACGATTTTTTATGTAGGCATCAATACTGGCGGTTTAGTTGGTGTTATTGCGAGTGGCTTTGTCGCAAAATATTTTGGTTGGGATTATTCGTTTTTTATTGCGGGTCTGTCGATGGTGGTCGGCCTTTTTGTTTTTCGTGGTGGTTTGAAAACTGTTTACAGTGAAATGGCGCAAAGTGGTAAAATTTATTATGCGAGAAGTGCCCCAATAACGCTTAAAATTTTATTTTTGGTGTTAATTGCGATTGGGTTAATTCCTGCGTATTGGGTATTAACTCGTCCCAATATTGTTAATTTAATTATGATAATATTTGGTGCCATTATCTGTGTTTATATTATTTGGCAAAGCCTTAAACATTACCAAGGTGTTGATAGACGAAAATTATTAGTCTGTCTTTTACTCATTATATTTTCGATTGCTTTTTGGGCTTTATATCAACAAGCACCCATGAGTTTAACGTTATATATTGCTAGAGATGTTAAATTAAAATATTTTGGTTTTGGCTTACCCGCCAGTGCTATGTGGGCGTTAAATCCAATTTTTATTATTTTATTAACGCCTGTCGCATTAAAATTATGGAATGTATTAGCTCGTCGAAACCTCGAACCTACAATGCCCATGAAATTTGCCCTTGGCATTATTTTTATGGGCTTAGGTTATTATATTTTATCGATAAGTACTTCAATGGTTAGTTTAACAAACCAGGCTTCGGTTTTGTGGGTAGTGTTGAGTTATGCGGTGCAAACTTTTGGTGAGTTATGTTTATCACCAATTGGTTTAGCTATGGTCAGCTTATTAGCACCTCCTAAATTACGGGGCATGTTAATGGGGACTTGGTTTT
The DNA here is from genome assembly GCA_964352985.1 of uncultured Legionellales bacterium. Classification (GTDB taxonomy): domain Bacteria; phylum Pseudomonadota; class Gammaproteobacteria; order JAHCLG01; family JAHCLG01; genus CAYGUK01. The sequence continues at coordinate 5,253 of CAYGUK010000116.1, read as the reverse complement.
TTGCGATTGCGGCAGCAACTTCTATTGCGGGTCAACTAGCTAAAATAGCGGCGATTCCTAAAGACGTGACAGATCCTATTATTACGGCGCATATTTATGGCCATGCATTTGATATTTTTGGGCATATAACGATTAGTGTTGGCGTGGCATTAGTGATTATTACGCCGTATTTAAAACGGTTATTGAATAAATCGTAGTAAGTGATTGTTTTTTTTTCAGTAGCAGCAAGTCAATAATGAATTATTGGTAAAATATCTATAATACAATAAGTTATCTTATTCAGTGTATTATGCCGCGTTTTTATAGTCATTTTAAGGATAAATCACTTATCTTTAGACCATAATTCTAGTAGAAATTAGGTTTTATAATGCGCTGATATTTGGTATGATTGTATGCGATTACTCACAAACTAACCTATAATTAAAGATAAGTTCTTTCTACACGGATCGTGTCTGATTTATCCTAAATAACTTTTTCGGGAGAGTATTATGTCTCAGGGTAGTGGTACAACTAAAGAACAATTAGATAAAGATAAAGATAAAGAGAAAGCTGCAGCTGCAGCTGAAGCAGAAGCCGCAGCATTGCAACGACAAGCTGGAACACCATCACCTGCTAAAAAAGAAGAAGTAGCTGATGATCAGAAAGAGAAGGTTACAAAAACACCCTCTAACTCTGAAAAGAAAATGCCAGATTTGCCGAAGGGACCAGATCGTGATTTGAAAGATACGACTGTTAGTAGCTTGGGGTTAAGAGAGCATATGAAAAACGCACTTGTTAAAGCTCCCGCAGCAGCTAAACAAGCAATAACATCTTTTATAGATACTGGTAGAGATTTGAAAGAGTTACTTATACATCCACAACGAACTATACGTGAATTTGGTTATAAGATGTCAAATGTGGCACATAATATTGGATCAGATGTTGCTAATTGGTATCGGGATTGCCATAACGAATATCATGGCCTTAAGAAAGGTGATGAAAATTTTATGGAGCATGTTGATTCTAGACGTGAATTATACGAAAAAGAACAAAAAAGATTTGCCGCGAAAGATGATATGGCTTCAGCTAAAGGTAAGGAGAGAGAACCCAGTGGCTCATCTAAGGATGAGGCATCTGAAGATCAATCAACATTACAACCCAGTACCCAACAACTTGGAAAAGAACAAGATTCTACTGCTGCTTCTAGACAGCAGCGGTCACACACTCGATAACCGACTTTAATTAAAAAAAAATAGTGAGTATTAATTCAACTGTGGACAATAAAAATAATAGTTTATATTTAGGTTTACCAATTGAATATCAACAATTACCCGCATTTTTCGATGCGCATAATATTAATAAAGAAACAGTTACAAAAAACGCCTTAATCGCAACATTATTAAAAGAACAAAACGTCAAATCAGTTTTAGACATGACTTGTGGTACGGGATCACAAGTTTTTTATTTAAATGAACAAGGTTTTGAAATAGTAGGCAGTGATTTTAGTCCAGGCTTAATTGATATTGCTCGCAATAAAGCTAAACACTTAAATCAAGCGATTACTTTTTTAACGGGCGATATGCGAAATGTTAAAGTCGGTCACTTTGATGCAGTGATCACAATATTCAATGCAATAGGTCATTTAAGTCAATTCGATTTCCATATAGCACTAAAGAATATACGCGCAAATTTACTTGCAGGTGGCATTTATGTTTTCGATATTTTCAATCTTGAAGCGATAACGGATGATGTGATTAAACAATTTACGATGGAAATAAAAACCGTTGTCGATAATATTCAAATTGAAAATAATCAACATTCCGAAATCGATCGCGAAAAAGGGTTATTAACATCACATGATCATTATACGATTGTCAGAGAAGGTGAAAAACCTGAAATTAAAACTAATCGTTTTAGTTTACAACTATATAAATTAGGGCAATTAAAATTGCTATTAAATAATAATGGATTTGAAATAATAAAATTACTTGATTTTAATGGTGAGAAATTTAAAGCAGATAAAAGCCTTAGCATGTTAATCGTTGCAAAAATGCAGTCATAACACTTTAAACTAAGGCTTTTACAGAAATATAAATTAATCTTCCATCTGAATAAAAGTAGGAGAGAAATCTTTTAGTTCTTTATCATCAAATTCCGCAAAAGATAAAATGATGACTAAATCACCCACTGCAGCCAAGCGAGCCGCTGCGCCATTGATGCCGATGATTTTACTATCGGGTTCACCAGCAATGACATAAGTTGTAAAACGTTGACCATTGGTGATATTACAAATTTGCACTTGCTCAAATTCCACTAGATCAGCACGTTCCATTAAGGTTTTATCGATAGTGATTGAACCATTATAATTAATATCAGTTTGTGTCACCGTAGCACGATGAATTTTACTCTTGCACATTATTCTTTTCATTTTAAAACCTCTTACCAATTAAACATGGTGCCATCAAGTTTACGATTTACTGGTAAATAAGCGGGTTCATACGGAAATTTAGCCGCTAATTTTTCATCAAAATCGACACCAAGACCAGGTTTATCACCTGGATATAAATAACCTTTTTCGAAATAATAATCATGTGTGAAAACGTTATCCGTTTCTTCTGTGTGACGCATATATTCTTGCACACCAAAATTATTGATCGCCATATCAAAATGCAAACAAGCTGCCATATTAATAGGGGATAAATCTGTTGCACCATGGCATCCAGTTTTGACATGATAAATTTCAGCAAGTGATGCAATTTTTTTCATGGGGGTGATACCGCCAGCATGTAACACCGTTGTGCGAATGTAATCGATTAACTGTTCAGTAATTAATGTCGTTGCATCAAATATAGTATTAAAAATTTCACCAACAGCTAAAGGTGTTGTCGTGTGTTGGCGGATAATGCGAAAACCTTCTTGTAATTCAGCTTGCACCGTATCTTCTAACCAAAATAAATGAAATGGTTCGACTTCTTTACCGAGTCTCGCCGCTTCTATTGGTGTTAAACGATGGTGACAATCATGAAGAATATGTGGCTCATCACCATAAATATCACGTAATTTAGAAAATAATTTGGGCGCGAAATTTAAATATTTTTCAGTTGACCATTCATTTTCTTCTGGGAGACCGCGACTTGCTGGTTCATAAAATAATTTATCTTTTGAGACACCATATGTTGAATTTAAACCTGGCACACCTGATTGCGCACGAATCGCTAAATATCCCATATCAACATATTTACCGAATTCTTCGATAGTGTGTTCAAGATCACTACCATTTGCATGACCATAAACCATCACACCTTTGCGTGATTTACCCCCTAATAAATTGTAAACCGGTGTGTTTAACGCTTTACCTTTGATATCCCATAAAGCCATATCGACAGCACCAATAGCAGCCATCGTGACAGGACCACGACGCCAATAACAACCACGATAAAAATATTGCCAAATATCTTCAATTTCACTGGCGTCACGACCAATGAGGCAGGGAATAATATGATCTTCTAAATAACTGACAACTGATTTTTCACGGCCATTTAAGGTGGCATCACCAATACCATAAATGCCTTCATCGGTGACAATTTTTAGCGTAACAAAGTTACGTCCTGGGGAACAAACAAAAACTTTGGCGTCTTTTATTTTCATGTTAAATCCTGATAAAAAGTTAAACGGTTAATGTGGTTACGGCCTATCACGGGATATTGTTCAGTTTCGTAAACTTGGCCTGTTGCGGGTGCTGATAATTCTGATAACCAAAACGCAACATGAGGTGCGACTTGTTCAGGCACGTATAATTTGCGTGTTGGTGCGAAAAGAGGGGAAACTTGAGTATGAAAATCTTCAGGTAACCCGGTTTTCATCAGTGTTTCTTTTTCTGTTTCAGTGACAGTCCAGCCAGCGTTAATTTGATTAACTCGAATATTTTTTGTGCCTAAACTTTCTGCTAAATTTCGAGTTAACGTCATTAAGCCGCCTTTGGAAGCTGAATAAATTAATAAATCATTTTGGCCGCAATAGGCGTTGATCGAACCAATGTTAACAATGGCACCGCCACCTTGCTTTAGAAAATGTTTAACAGCTTGTTGGCTAATAAATAATGGAGCTTGTAAATTAATCGCCATAATGCGATTAAAATCTTCGACTGTTGCGGTGTGAATATCGTTGCGTGGATAAATTCCAGCATTATTAACAAGGCCATTAATTTCACCATAAGCGTCAATGGTGGCATCGATAATTTTTTTTGGCGCATCGACATCATCAAGTTCTGCAATGACAAATTGAGTGTTATGACCAATTTCATCACAGACTTCTTTCGCACGATCTTTATTTCGACCGTGGATCATGACTTTTGCTCCCATCTCGGCACAATATTTTGCAGTTGCCTTACCAATTCCGGTGGTTGAGCCTGTGATTAATACTGTCTTTCCCTTAAGCATGAAGTAGGCGCTCCTCTAAATTTTTTTGGGTAAGCCTAATTCACGAGCACTTTTACCTAAGCGTAAATTGGCCTCAATATATTCCAGGGTAATGCCTTTCGTTTCTGGTACGATGAAATAAACAAAGACAAAACCGGCGACGCATAATAGCGCATAAAGCCAAAAAGTACCACTAGTGCCTAGGCTATTGATGAGGATCATGAAGGTAAATGTGACGATAAAATTGAATCCCCAAGTGGCCGCTGTTGCGATACTCATGCCCATACCTCGAATCACTAAGGGGAATACTTCAGATAAAATTATCCAAACAATAATACCTAAACTCATGGCAAAACAAATGATGTAAAGTAACATGGATAATAAGGTTATCCATTGAATAGCTGGGTTACCATGAGGAAGTTTAAACGCGAGTCCAAGAATAAATAACGCTGCGGCCATGCCGGCAAGACCACATAGCAATAAGGGGCGTCTGCCGACTCTATCAACTAAGGGAATAGCAATCAACGTTGCGATGACATTAACCACCCCAACGACTGACGTTGCCAAAATGGCATTTTTAGTGGAAGCGAACCCTGCCATATTAAAAATGGAGGGGGCGTAATAGATAATTGTGTTAATGCCCGTCATTTGTTGTAAAAAAGCCAAACCAAAACCAATAAGTAAAGCCGGTCTTAACCATTTTTTGAATAAAATACGCCATTGTGATTTTGTTGAATCTTTTTCTTTGATTGAGCGTTTAATCTCGGCGAGCTCTTCATCGATATTTTTATTGCTTCTTATTTTACTTAAAATTTGTTTTGCTTTATCAACCCAACCTTTTAATACCATCCAGCGT
>CAYGUK010000115.1:0-12111 GCA_964352985.1 uncultured Legionellales bacterium | reverse complement strand
AAATTTGAAGTGATCACAGCCATTTATTTAGCTGAGAAAAATACCTCGGGAGAAGTTTGCGTTCATCTTCGCAGGAAATGCAAACAAGATGCGCAAAAAGATGCTGAAAAATATTTTTTGAAACATAAGCTTGATCATACAATTGATCGAAATGCGGTATTAATTTTTATCGGGTTAACCAGTCAACGTTTTGCAATCATTGGTGATCAAGGAATACATGAAAAAGTGTCAGATGAATTTTGGACACAAATTCGCGATAAAATGCAAGTTCAATTAGCAGCAGGAAATTTGAAACAAGCCCTGATTGATGGCATTAATGAAGTAGGTCAAAAATTAGCTCAGTATTTCCCCGCAACAGAGCATCATAACCAACTTAATGATGAATTTAGTGAAGATTGATTCTAATTAAATCTTTGCAATGATAAAAATGAAATAGGCAAATTAGGATTTTTATCAATTGCCCACGAAGCAAGGCATTCACCTAAAACGTTTGTCATTTTAAAACCATGACCAGAAAGACCACAACAAAATAAAAGATGATTATTCGTAGGATGATGGTCTATGATAAAGTTTTCATCGGGAGATAATGTATAAAAACAATTTTGCGTTTTCTCAATCGTGTTTAGACAATATGGTAATCTCTTATTAATAAATTGTTGTATTCGTTTAATTTCTTTATGATTAATATCTTTAACATCATCGGGCTGATTAACTGCAATGCCACCACTGTGTTCGCTAATTTTTATATTATGGTTTTTATCTGAAGGAAAGTGATAAACGAATTGATCATCTTCCTCAAATAAAGTAATTCCATATCCATTTTGTGTAGAGTATGAATTGTGTTTAACTTTTGTCCATAAAAAAGTTTTATGTAAAATTTTCAGATCGACATTGAGATCGTGTAAAATTAAATGGCTCCATGCACCTGCCGTAATAATTAATTTATGCGATAGAAAAGTTTGCTTTAGTGTTTTTACTTTAAATTTTCCGTCATTATATTCCCAGTTTGAAACTCGTGTATTAAATATGAGTTTTGCGCCATTTTGTTCTGCAATTGCCAAGTGATTTAATACGCACTGTTCAACATTTAAATAGCCGGCATGTGGTTCTAATATTCCAGCGTGATTTGGATTTAATTGATATTCGCTATAAGTTTTACTTAATTTATTGGGGCTAAAACATTGGGTTTTGATTTGATATTCTTTAGCTGCTTGTAACACACCAGGTAAAACACAGCCATTTTCAGGGCCAATCGTTAATACACCGGTTTGAGTATATAAATGTGTAGATGTTTTTTTTTCAAGATTTGCCCACTCTTCATAGGCGTGTTGTAATAATGGAATATAATCAGGATGTTCAAAATACGCTTTTCGAATTACTCTGGATTCACCATGTGACGAACCTTTATCATGACCACGATGAAATTGTTCAAAACCCAACACGTTTTTAACACCGAATTTTTTGAGATAATACGCTGTTGCACTTCCAACGCCACCTAAACCTAATATTATTACATCATAAATCACGAAGAAATCCCGGGTTTTGTTCCTTGACATTGATTTTATCATTAGAGACAATGAAATCTAAATAAGAATCGGGTTGCCCTATGACTTTATTAAACGGTGCATTTCCTCACAACACAACACTAAATTGGTTTTTACTCCGACTTATTATCCTGTTCTAGGATAGTTCGATCACTAGAACAGTATTGTATTTTCTAACTTTTTTTGAGCATAGAGCAATGAAATTAAATCGATCAATATCAAACACTGCGTTATTAATGACTTCAATCGGTGGCATGGTAGGTTCAGGCTGGTTATTTGGTCCTCTATATGTGTCACGAATTGCAGGACCATCTGCAATATTTGCCTGGATTTTAGGCGGTATTTTAATGATGTTTATAGCATTAACGTTCGCAGAAGTGTCTTCGAGTTTGCCCTTATCAGGCGGGTTGGTGCGTTTTACTCATTTTACACACGATGCCTTAGTTAGTTTTACTATTAGTTGGATGGCTTGGTTATCAAGTGTTGTTGTTGCACCAATCGAAACGATGGCATTGCTTCAATACGCCTCTAACTATGTTCCTGACTTGATACTCCATCAAAATCACACGGAAGTATTATCTCATTTTGGAATGATGGTAGCGGCCTTACTTATGATGTTGATGATAATAATTAATCGCTTTGGTGCCAAAGTATTAGGCCAAACAGGTGTGTTTATTTCCATAATAAAATTAGCTGTTCCTCTTATAGCATTAATAACTTTATTTATATTTAGTTTTCATTTTTCAAATTTTCAACATGATGGAAATTTTACACCTTATGGAGTGAAATCAATTTTGGCAGCATTACCAATAGGTGGCGTGATTTTTTCTTTTATCGGTTATTCACCCGCTATTCAGTTAGCAGGTGAGGCTAAAACACCACATTGCGCAGTGCCTTTTGCCATTATTGGGTCGTTAATTATTTGTATAATTTTATATACATTGTTGCAAATTGTATTTGTCGGATCGATCACTCCAAGTGCATTGATACATGGATGGGATAAACTTACTTTTTCAGGTGTGAATGGGCCATTTGCTGGTTTAGCTAGTATTTTTGGATTAAGTTGGTTAATGCTTTTAATCTATGGTGATGCCTTAATTTCACCATTTGGTACGGCCTTTATTTATACAGCTACAACATCAAGAATGAATTTTGCAATGAGTCAAAATGGCTATTTGCCAAAACAAATGAAAAAATTAAATAAAAATAAAACCCCCCTTAATGCCATGATCTTAAATTATTTTGTTGGTTTGTTATTATTATTACCTTTTCCAGGATGGCAAAGCATGGTAGGTTTTTTAGTGACGAGTATTGTTATCGCTTATATTGCAGGTCCTATTGCACTTGTTGTTTTACGAAAACAACAACCAAATTTGAAACGCCCATTTAAATTACCTTATTCAAAAGTAATTGCTTCAATCGCTTTTTATGTCAGTAATTTATTAATTTATTGGACAGGGTGGAAGACAGTTGAGGTAGTTGTGTTTGCACTATTAATAGGATATGTGTTTTTAATTGCTTATAAGATAATACAAAATGATAGAAAAATAGAGATTGATTTAAATCATTCATGGTGGCTATTCCCTTTCATTATTGGTAATGCTGCGATTTCTTATTTTGGTTCATTTGGTGGTAAAAATATAATACCTTTTGGCTGGGACTTTTTAGTAATTGCCATTTTTAGTTATGCAATTTTTCAATGTGCCGTAAGAAGTGCAAAATACAAAGAAGGTCGTGAAACAACAATCGCGGTAAATGATTTAAAAAATTTCGAACATGCTTAGTTTAACAAACTGTTTGTTTTTTAAGTTTGATGAATAAACAGCAAATTAAAAATAGCACAAGTGAGCATGCCCAAAAAACACGTCTCATAATTCTCGTATTTTTATAATAATACAAGGATATTGCATGAAAATGTATAAGCACATTGATGAATAATACCGTACTCGCAACAGCAAATAGAATTCCAGTGATGAGTAGGGACGTAGCTTTTAGCATCATAACCAATAAATGTTAATGGGATTGACATTACAGCAAAAGTTGATTAAGAATGGTGCCCTTAAATAGAATGAGAGGAGAGAGCTTAATGGCGTCTACAATTGATGAGTTATCAGTAAATTACGAAGAAGGTGGTGTGTTACTTGTTAAAGAGTTAGATAAAAAAATCTTAACAAAAGGTGCTTGGAGTACAATCATGTTTAAATATCAAGATTGGAATAATAGCAAGCAAGAATATGGTCCTGTGAAATTCACAATACGCCGCTATCAAAAACGTTTTGATGAATATAAGTCAAAGTCAAAATTTAATATTTCAAGTGTTGATCAAGCAAATAAAATTATTGAGGCCTTACAACAATGGATTAGCGAAGGTGAATGCGCTGAAACTTCTAACGATGATGATTCCGAAGATTAGTTGATTCAATAAACTGACCTAAAGTTTTAAATCACCTTTTTTTACAAAATAGGCGCGGACCCAATAATCGATACTGAGATATTTGCCTGCGCCTGTGAAGAATAGGCTGAGTAACATAATAAAATAAGTAACAGCAAATTCTACGCCTTTGTTTAGAACAACAATATTACCAATTTCACTTAATTTTTGATTTAGCTCTGGATAGTTCGATTGCACATGCATTAAAAAATTACTTAATTGCATGCCTGCCATTGTTTCACTTCCCGCAATCGCATCCCATCCATGTTGAATATGAACTGAGAAAATGGCGACAAGCATGGTGATCATTAATGGGATAGTAATCCATCGAGTAAATAAACCAAGTGCTAGAAAAATTGCACCAATTACTTCAACATAGGTAGCAAGATAAGCAAGAAGTAATGGAAACGGTAAATGTAAAGAATGTCCAAACCAATAAGCTACATTATCTATGCTCCCCAATTTGTTTGTGCCAGCCATCCAAAATATAGGGACTAAAAAAGCTCGTAAAGCTAAAGGACCTAAGAAATCAATACAACGAAAACAATCCAAAACTTTTTGAGGCCACAAAATAACTTTTTTAAATGACATGTTTAATCCTTTTTCTTACCTAATAATATATTTAGATTCATCAAGTCGATGAGTATCTGTTTTCCACCTTCAATTACTACGCTAGGATTGGGATGTTTTATTTCGTGAGCAATTAATTCCAATAGTTTTTTTCCAGTATAAGATGGATTTAGTCTACTTAATTCTATTAAATGAGCGGTGATAATATTCATTTCATAGAAATTAACTTTATCACTTTTATCACGATAGATAATTAAATATGTTTGTTCTCCTGGTTGCTCTTGTGGTTGAAAATCTTGACCAATTTTATGAACGGGATATTGATAAGCGATAGGCTTTGCTAATGGGGATAAGATAATGGGATGATCTAATACTTCAATATTTGTATCAAAATTATCCCAGTTCACATCATGGGGGTCGATATTTACATCGACTTCAATACGCTCATAATGAGCAAGCTCATAAAACCAAGGTGGATCATTTGAGTCATCTCGCTCATTTTCAAGATAATCTAAAAATTCATGTGCCATTTGGGGAAAATAAGGTGTATGAGATTCATGAATTTTTAGGAAATCATGAATGATACAAGCCCAATCATTTTCATCGTATAGTGAACGGAGCACTGGGTAAGCATTACCAATATTTTCAATCAACCCACCTGAAATTAAATCCCGATAAGTATAAAGACGCTCTTTTTCAATATCTGGAAATAGTAAAGAATCTTTTGGATCACGTATGTAATCAGTAAATTGTTGCTGAATTTTTTGGAAATCTAAGAGTTCAGGCATATTTTAATTCCACATTTTCACAATGAGATTGTTGTAGCTCTCGAATAATTTTTACTTCTTGAATTAATTCTTCTAATGGTGGGACATTAAAATCCCGTTCTAACAGAGTGGGGATAAGACCAAATTTTTTATAAGTGTAGCTTAACAAATCCCAAACAGGATCAATTACATTGGCACCATGTGAATCGATAATAAAATCTTCTTTTTCGTAATAGTGACCAGCAACGTGAATATAACTAATATTTTTAGGATCAAGTTTATCGATAAACTGCTTAGCATTGTAATGATGATTCACGCTATTAACATAAATGTTGTTGACATCTAATAACATATTACAATCACCTTGTTGTAAGATAGCATTAATAAAGTCAACTTCTTCAAGCATTTGCCCAGGCGCACAATAATAAGATGGATTTTCTAATGCAATTTTAAACTCTAAATAATCTTGAACTTGATGGATTCTATCTGCGACATAGTTAACGGCATCAGTGGTGAAAGGTATTGGCATCAAATCATATAGATGACCTTTATTACTACAATAACTTAAGTGATCAGTATAAATAGTAATGTTATGAAGTTTTAAAAAATGTTTAATATCTTTTAATAATTTCATATCGAGTGGATCAGGACCACCTATAGAAAGCGATAAGCCATGGGTAACAAATTGGAAACGTTCAGTATACTGCCTTAGTAATTTCCCCTTGGCGCCCCCGACATTGATCCAATTTTCAGGGGCGACTTCGAGGAAATCAATTTCTTCTGGTTGAGATAAGATCAAATCATCGACGAATTCGTTGCGTAATCCTAATCCTGTACCAGTAAGACTATTCATGATAAATCCTTAGCTACCGCATTTGCCGGTGCCGCATTTACCATGGTCTTTTTTGTCTTTACCGCATTTGCCTTTACCGCATTTGCCATCTTTTGCTTTACCGCATTTGCCATCACCGCATTTGCCGTTAGCATCTTCTTTATCACCTTTTGCAGTATCTGAAGCATGCTCATCAGTAGTTGCATGGTTATCTGCAAGGTTGTAACCATTTTGAAGTTTTTGACCTTGGAATGGTGATGTATTTGCATTCGCAACTGGAATGCTTGCAACACCCAACGTCAAAGCAGCGCCAACAGCAATAGCTAAAGGTTTAAGACTACGTTTTTTGTCTGTCATGATATATTTTCTCCTAAATAAAAATCATTGTAGATCAATTAGTCCCTTAAATATGGGACTTATATTATTACTCGATCTAATATCATTGTATACTACGAATTCAATGGTTAGACGGGTGTGACAGGAAAAAATTACACGGATGGTAAAAAAAAATAAATTAAATACCGATTTTAGCGACACTGTGCTTCTCGATAAATTAAAATCGGGAGATGAAATTGTATTTACTCAATTAATTCAACAATTTCATGATGTATGTGTGAGACTTGTTCGATCTATTGTTGGCGAGGCAAATGCTGAAGAAGTTGTACAAGAGTCGTGGATTTCTGTTTATCGAAATCTAGCAACTTTTGAAAATCGTTCGCATATTAAAACATGGATTTTTCGTATTTGTATTAACACAGCAAAGTCAAGAATACGTTATAATGTTTCAAGGCGAATCGATCAAGAAGTAACAGAGTCTTCAAGTGGTGATTTTGCAGATGATGGACATTGGGTTAGTCCTGTAAAAGCTTGGCATAATGAAACTCCTGAGGCTATTTTACAAAGTGAACAACTTTGCCATGTTTTGCATAATGGAATTAATGACTTACCCGAATTACAACAGTCGATTATTATAATGCATGACATAGAAGGGGTAGAATTAGAAGAAATATGTAACATCTTAGATATTTCTTCGTCTAATTCAAGAGTTCTTTTGCATAGAGCTCGTAGTAAGTTGAGACAGTTAATTTGTGAATTTCAGGCAGGTACGCATGATTAGTTGTAAGGAGTTAGAAGAAAATGCAAGTCGATACCTTGATGGTAATTTAAGCTTTAGAAGACGCTTAAGTATAAAATTGCATTTATTTATTTGTAAAAATTGTCGACGTTATATTCGACAATTATATAGTGTTATTTGTGCTTTAAAAAAATCATCACCGTCCAGTACGATTTCAGCAGAAAAAGCAGAAACTATTTTTCATAAATGTAAACATAATTCAGAATAGTGTTTTGTTCCTGCGTCAAGAAAACGTCATTCAAGAAAATAAAATTGTTATTTTTCAAAAATTTTTATTGCAGTGAAACTCTCTTAGTTTTAATTTAAGAATATGATAAATTACAATTTTATAAATAATCTAACTGCGTAACAATAAAAGGGATATTACGTCTTATCCAAAGTGTGCGAAGCTATAAAATAATTAAATTTTCATTAGGGAGTATTATGAGAATAGCAATGTCGGGTACTCATTATATGGGTAAAAGCACTTTAATTTCAGATTTTTGTAAACAACATATTGAATATCAAACAATCGAAGAACCTTATTATCTTTTGCAAGAACTGCAAAATGTTGATTTAGCTCTGATCCCAAGTTTAGATAATTTAATGGATGAATTAAATCTAAGTCTGGAACAACTGGACGAAAATAAAAACGAGCAGAATATTATTTTTGATCGTTGCCCCATTGATTATCTTGTTTATGCAAGTGTCATACTTAATTATGATAATATCGATATATTAGATAGTGAGTGGAGTGATAAATTTGAGGATATAAAACAATCATTAAATCATTTAGATATTATTATTTTTTTGCCAATTAGTACTCAACATCTAATAGATTATCCAGAAGATAATCCTGCATACCGCTTAGACTCCGATCAGCAATTCAAGCTTGTTTATCGTGAAGATCAATTCGATATTTTTCCATGTTTTAATCATCCTCGAGTTATTGAACTTATAGGCGATCGTGCGACTAGAGTTCAACAAATGAATCAATTAATTTGAAAAAATATATTTTTTGATTATAAAACCAAATCTTGTTTTACAGTATTAATCTGTTTTAAAAATTGTTGTGGATTCATTTCCCCAACAACCCTCAAATGTTTCATTTCGATACCATCACGATTATAAAAAATAATGGTGGGTGGTGCGATGACATTAAGAGAATGTTGTAAATCTTGCGCATATTGATCATTTGCTGTGACATCTGCTTGAATTAACATAAATGGTTTTAATGCAGCAATCACTTTTGGATCTGCGAAAGTGGTGTGTTCCATTTCTTTACAAGAAATACACCAATCAGCGTAAAAGTCTAACATCACCGGTAGATGTTTAGCTTTTGCTGTGCGAAGCGCATTAGCCAATTCCTCCCGATTTTTGATCCGCATAAATAAATGGTGTGCTTCTGGTGTATTATTATTCGCAACAAAGATGTTTTTTTGTAAAGGTTGTAATGGATTTGTATTTCCCATCGTTGCACCGATAATTAAAATAATGCCGTAAGTAAAAAAGACTAAACCAATGGCTTTCCATAATCTATGCCATTGACTAGGAAATTCTTTATCAAAAGCGCCCATGTAAACAGCACTGCCGACGAGGAGTAAAGCCCATAAGATTAATGTTAATTGACCTGGAATTATTCTTTCTAATATCCAAATTGCGACCCCTAGCATTAATACACCAAAAATAGCATTAATTGCATTCATCCATGGTCCAGCACTTGGCAGGAATTTACCTTGCGCCGTGCCAATAATTAGCAAAGGGATTCCCATGCCGAGACCTAGGCAAAATAAAGCAACGCCGCCTAAAAAGGCATTGCCTGTTTTACCTATATAACTCAGTGCTCCTATCAATGGTGGCGTGACACATGGTGACACGATCAAGGTGGCGAGAATACCCATAATAATGACACCAATATAAGAACCCCCTTTTTGCTTACGAGAGAGTGTATCTAATTTGTTTTGCAATTTTTGTGGCATTCTAATGTGATAAAAACCAAATAATGAGAATGCAAGCAAGACAAATATTAAACTGAAAGTGATTAAAACGAAGGGGGATTGCAACGCCGCTTGAATAGTACTACCCGCGAAGCCCGCAATAACACCCGCAATTGCATATGTGAAAGACATACTTAACACATAAACCAAAGATAAGAAGAAAGCTTTTGAGGTACTAATATTTCTACTGTGACCTGCAATAATACCCGCTAAAATAGGTAGCATTGGGAGAACGCATGGTGTGCAAGACAATAATAAACCAAATCCTAAAAAGCCAAAAATAATATAAAAAATATTTTTTTGGAAAAATAGACTTGCAATTTTTTCTTGTTCAGATTGAGGAGGGGTGACTAAATCCGTTGTGACGCCTTGTTTTGGACTAACAATACCAGTCGTCAGATTTAATATTACTTTCTTGCTGGTAGGTGGATAACAAAACCCATCTGATGCACAGCCCTGATAAGATGCTATAAATGTAATTTGATTTTCTGTTGTGCTCACGGGAATATCGATGCTGACTTGATCTTTATAAACATGATATTTACCTAAAATATCATCTTCTTTTGGGATCCCTGGGGGAAAATCTGGTCGGCCAAGGCTGGTATTTTTGCCTTCTGCTGAAAATTTAAATCTTTCAAGATATAAATAATAGCCAGAAGCAATTTGCCAGTTAGCTTGGATTAAATTCGGGTTAATAACACGAGCTGAAAATTGGAAAGCTTTGTCAACTGGCAATGGCTCTTTAATCGTAAAGCCAAAACCAGATTGACTAAATAATAAGGTAAATAAAATTAAGGCTAATATTTTTTTCATTATGATTTTTTCATTTCAGCTTGACGAACTTGAGTAATTGCATGCTGCAAATCTTCATATTTAATAAACCCAAAACTTAAAATTGCTTGTGGTGAATTTTTTAAATTATCAGTGGGTTTAAGTAAGGTTTTTGCAACGATTAAAGTCGGGGTGCCTGGAATACCTAATTGAAAACCTAAATCAAGATTATGTTCGACTTCTTTTTTGATAGATGCGCTATTCATTGTGGTTTCTAGTTTTGCAATATTTAAACCCTGTTGTTTTGCAATGGCAAAAATATCCGTTTTGGAAACGTGTCCTTTATGTTCCATCAACGCATTGTGGTAATTAAAAAATTTGCCTTGAGATTCTGCGCTCATGGCTGCCATTGCTGCTATTTTAGATGTGGATGCAATAACGGGATATTCAATAATAACTACCCGTAAATTTTTATCATTATTAATCAGTTTTTTCACAATTGGGGTCATGACTTTACAGTAAGGACAATTAAAATCTGTAAACTCAATCAGTGTCACGTTGCCTTGCTTGTTGCCGACAACCGTCATTACTGAATGATCTCGAGGCGTGGTTAGCTGTGTTAATACCTGATCAGCATTGCTTGCAAAGGCGAGATTTATAATACCTGTTAAACAAATAATAAGACTTGAAATGATTAATTTAATACGCATGATAGTATTCCCAATGTTCAGATTGGGATAAAGTTTAATGAATTTCCTTCCCATAATACAGTTTTAATTGTTGTAACATTTTTTTTGCAGGTGAGCGCTTTGCAAAAGGAGAACTTAGTTGGTCACTCCATTTTCCTGATTTTAAGTTAACAATAATTGGGAACTGTTGATTTTTCGCTTTTGGATAGAGTGCTAATAACCAATCGTTGTTAATTATGGCATATTGTTTTGAGTTAATAATCGTTTTTCCCATACTATCTTTAATCATTAAGTGTCCATTTTTAGGATTAATTTTTATAAAGCTTGCTGTTTCTAATGCAATTTTGTGTATATTAGGATTAATCGTTTGGACGTCAGTAGGATTAAATCCTGACTCTATATAAATATAACGTTCAGCCGGAGGCGTGGAATCAATTTTACTTATGTAATTTGCAAGTGAAATGCCATCTACTTTTTGCGGGATAGAAATATTAAGTAAATCTAAAATTGAGGGATAGATATCAATTAATGAAACAGGATAAGGATATTGAGCAATCACATTTTTGTTATGACCGTACAAGCGAAAGGAAAGCACAACATGATATTGTTTCAAACTTAATACATCCGTGCCATGTCCTGCTGAATAATCAGTTTTTTCTGGCTTAACATAATGAGAAACTAATTCTTTAAACGGGCTATTAGGATTTTGTTTGTCGACTTGATATAAACTTTCTTCGGTTAAGCGGTTATTTGGACCTAATGCTTCACCATGGTCTGAGATAACAACTACTATTGCATTGTTGAGGAAGTTATTTTTTTTCAAGATCGAAATAAAGTTCTTAAATTGCGTATCCACAGCGATGAGAGTTTTATCATATAAATATTGGGCTTGTAGTGGTGTATCTGGAGGTGCTTTAAATTTATGATACTTTGCCCAACCATAAGGGTAGTGTGGTAGGCAGAAATGAATTCCCATAAAAAGGGGTTGATGCATTGGTTTGGTTAAAGCATGACTCACCATGGCAGTAAATGATTGTGGATAATACGTTGCAATTGCTTGCCGATTACCCGCGTTATAAGGAAAAAACCATGAGCCCACCGGACTATTTACAATCAAATTTATTAAAGGGAAATCATTAAAATTACCTAAGATAAAATCATTGACACCTATTTTGGGACCCAATTCAATATTAAAACCAAAATCATGATCGATATAACTAAACCGTTTATCATCTGTCGCGTAAATAGTTTGATAACCATGTTGCTTGAGGATAAACCCAAGACTATTTTTTATTTTCAATAAATCAGGATTAGTTAAATCGTATCGAGCACCATTATGAATTGGATTATTACCCGTTAAAATACTGACCCAAGCAGGAAATGTTCTGCCTAATGG
>CAYGUK010000114.1:0-12244 GCA_964352985.1 uncultured Legionellales bacterium | reverse complement strand
TCTGTTCTTTTCAGCGTTTCTACGTTGTTGCTTAAATTTGGTGAATAGTTACTAATTTTTAATAAACACATGTTCACGATAATATTTTAATTCTTCAATTGATTCGATAACATCATCTAGCGCTAAATGTTTACTTTCTTTTTCGACTCCTCGCGCAACATCAGGATACCAATGTTTAGCTAATTCTTTAATGGTGCTCACATCAATATGACGATAATGAAAATAATCATGTAATGCCGGCATGTAATTGTATAAAAAACGTCTATCTTGGCAAATGCTATTACCACACATTGGTGATCTTTTAGGTGGCACGTATTGCATGATAAATTCTAATGTCGCTTCTTCGGCTTGTAATAAAGTGACATTAGAATTTAATACACGATCAATTAATCCTGACTGGCTATGATGTGTTTTATTCCAATCATCCATTGCATCTAAAATTTCTTTATCTTGATGAATTGCAAATACGGGACCTTCAGCTAAAATTTCTAAATTGGAATTGGTGATAACGGTGGCAATTTCAATAATTTGATCAGATTCTGGCTTTAAACCCGTCATTTCTAAATCGATCCATATTAGATTATCTGCACTTGGTTGCATACTTTATTCTCTTCTTTTCTAACTTTATAAACCTGTGTAGTATGCGGTATTGTTAGGTAAATTGCTATTAGGTTGTCGCCATGAAATATACATTGTTTTTCATTTTTTTAATTATCGGATATGGGCTAGGTTCACTCTCAAGCGCCATAATTGTTAGCAAATTAATGAAATTACAAGATCCAAGAACAGGTGGTTCTAAAAATCCAGGCACAACAAATGTTTTAAGATTATCAGGTAAATTCCCTGCTGTTATTGTTTTAGTATGCGATATATTAAAAGGTTTTTTACCCGTGATTATTGGATTACTTTTAGGTTTAGGTGGATTATCCGCAACATTAATTGGTTTAGCCGCAATCGTTGGCCACATGTATCCTGCTTATTATCAATTTAAAGGTGGAAAAGGTGTCGCAACAGCATTAGGTGTTTTATTTGCGCTAAGTATTTATCTTTTCATCGCAGTTATTATAATTTGGTTGTTAGTGGCAATTATTACTCGTTTTTCTTCTTTAGCGTCAATGATTGCTATCGGATTATCGCCAGCACTAGCAACTTATTTAACAAACCCCCATTATTTTCCAGGTCTCGTTATTATTGCGATTTTAATTATATGCAAACATTGGGAAAATATTTTGCGCTTAATAGAAGGTAAAGAAAGTAAAATAAAATTAAAACGACAAGCGGTTAATGATAGTTCGATGACATAAATTTTATAATGGTGGTTTTATTTTATTATCGCCATCTGGAGAAACATCTTCTTCATGAAGATCAGTTTGCGTAATAGCTCCTTCAATCACCTCACCTTCCACTACACTAATGACTGTCGAGTGTTGTGGATCAGTCGGATCTGAGTTCACTCTTAATAATCTCACCATAGGAATATCCTCTACGATTGGAAATTCTCGCGGGTTTCGACTAATACAAAATCTTGCACAAACACAAAACGCACCCGTAAAAGTGCAACTCAAAAGAAGAAAAAAATTAAAATTATTATCTAGACGGTTCTCAGTATGTAAGCGTGTTACAATATTGCTTCGAGATAGCCCCATATGAATATTAGGGTCTGCAGAAATATTTTCATCCGAATAAGTATCCCAATTCCGCAAGAAGCCATAACCGCCTACTAAATAACAACTGACAAACAGTACGCCGCCAACAACCGCACCGAGAATAATTAATTTAGCAGATAATGAAACACGACGTTGACCACGATGACTTAACATATTTAACCTTATTTTTATTATTAATTAATTATTAAATATTATCACATATCATTTAATAAAAAAGATAGCGTGAAATAATATAACTTTTTTACAGGAATAAAAATACGAATTATTTTACAAAATATCTCTAGATTTAACCGAAATACTAAGATATTTTGTGTTTTTTTCACCAGAGTTAATTTTTAAATAGCCGCAATAAGCAATCATCGCGCCATTATCAGTGCAAAATTCCGGTGTTGGAAAATAAACGTTTGCATCCAGTAATTTTAATTTTTTACGTAATAATAAATTTGCACCAACACCACCAGCAACGATAAGCGTATTATGCTGCGTTTGAATTAATGCCTTTTTACATTTCGAAAATAAAACATCAACCGCCGCTTCTTGAAATGCCGCGGCTAAATTTGCTTTAGTTATTTCACTTTGATCTGATTGTTTATACGCTGTTAACACCGCTGTTTTTAATCCACTAAAACTAAAATCAAGCGTAGGATGATGTATCATAGGACGCGGCAATATAAAGGCAGAAGCATCACCTTGCAGCGCTAATTTTGCTAAAAGAGGACCTCCCGGATAACCTAAACCTAAAAGCTTTGCAGTTTTATCAAATGCTTCTCCCACGGCATCATCTATACTTTGCCCTAAAATTTTATAGTGATTTAATTTTTTAACTTCTACTAATATTGTGTGACCGCCAGAAACCAATAACGCGAGAAACGGAAATTGAATTTCTGGATGTTCAATTAGAGGTGCGTATAAATGCCCTTCCATATGATGAATAGCAATCGTTGGTTTTTGCCAAACATAACCCAATGTTTCACCCACACATGCACCAACTAATAACGCCCCCACCAAACCGGGTCGATTGGTATAAGCAATTGCAGTAATATCTTGTTGAGTCATGTTTGCTTTTTTCATCGCGAGATCGAGTAACGGAATAATTTTCTCAACATGATTTCGTGAAGCGAGCTCTGGCACAACCCCCCCATACTGAGAGTGTGTATGCACTTGACTGTACAATTCATTAGACAAAAGCCCCTTTTCACTATCAAATAAGGCGACGCCTGTTTCATCACAAGAAGTTTCTATCCCCAAAATGACCATTTTATCTCCGAAATCACGATTTATTTGTGGTATATCATAAAAACTTTTTGCTTTTATTGATACTAATGATACAATTTTGCGCCTTATATTTTAAACAAACAGCTTACAACCGAGGTGAATTAATCAATGCCAACCGTTAAGGTCAAAGACAACGAACCATTTGACGTCGCACTTAGACGTTTCAAACGCGCTTGTGAAAAAGCCGGTATTCTTTCAGAAATGCGCCGTCGCGAATTTTATGAAAAACCCACTCAAGTACGTAAACGTAAAGCGGCAGCCGCTATCAAACGTTATTTGAAAAAACTTCAACGTGAAAATCCTTTATTATCTAAAGATAAAGGCGGTAAAGGTGGTCGTGGTCGTCGCGTGTAAGCGCCAAAAAGTAGAGCAAAGATCATGGCACTAAAACAGGCTATCAATGACGCAGTAAAAGCAGCCCTTAAAGCTGGTGAAAAAGAAAAGCTCACCACTTTACGTATGGTGCTTGCTGCGATTAAACAGATCGAAGTTGATGAACGTGTCGAGTTAAACGACAATGAAATCATTGCTATCCTGGCCAAAATGGTTAAAGAACGTCGTGATGCCATTGAAAAATTTCAAGATGGCGGTCGTGAAGATTTAGCTAATAAAGAAAAAGATGAAATTAACTTCATTAGTGTATTTCTACCCGAGCCATTATCCGAAGCAGAAATCAAACAAATGATCACCGATGCAATTACGACATCTAATGCTGAGAGCATGAAAGATATGGGTAAAGTCATCGCTATTATTCGACCACAAATGGAAGGACGGGCAAACATGGCAGAAGTTAGTAAACTCGTTAAAGATTTACTTCAGTAGTGGGCTGATGGCCGGCCGCATCCCCAAGCAATTTATTCAAGATTTAGTCTTAAGAGTTAATATTGTCGAATTAATTGAAACTCGTATTAAACTCAAAAAGCGTGGTAAAAATTATCAAGCCTGTTGTCCTTTTCATCAAGAAAAAACCCCTTCATTTAGTGTCTCTGAAGACAAGCAGTTTTATCATTGTTTTGGTTGCCAAGCTAACGGCAATGCAATCGGATTTTTAATCGCTTATGATCAATTAAATTTTGTAGAAGCCGTTGAAGCTTTAGCACAATTTGCGGGTGTTCCTGTGCCTTATGAAGAGTCCCTTCATCAAGAAAAAAATGCCCTCAAAGAAACTGACTACGAATTCATGCAACAAATTGCTGATTATTTTCAAAGTCAATTAAAACAATCTGATCAAGCAATACAATATTTAAAAAATCGAGGCTTAAGTGGGCAAATTGCCAAACAATTTAATATAGGTTTTGCGCCTGCTGGATGGGATAATTTATTAAATAAATTTGGCTCAAATGAAGAAAAAATTCAACAATTAAACCGTCTTGGTATGATTGTCCCACGAGAAAATGGTGGCTATTATGATCGCTTCAGACACCGTATTGTTTTTCCAATAAAAGATAGACAAGGTCGAATTATTGCATTTGGTGGTAGAGTCATTGGTGATGATCTACCAAAATATTTAAACTCACCAGAAACGCCAATTTATCACAAAAGTGATATTTTATACGGCTTCTACGAAAGTAAAATTCAAAATAGAAAACTCTCACGTCTAATACTCGTAGAAGGTTATTTAGACGTTATTACACTTCACCAATACGGTATTAACTATGCAGTTGCCGCATTAGGCACGGCTGCTACTGCTTCACACATTGCAACGTTATTGCGCGCAACCAGTGAATTAGTTTTTTGTTTTGATGGTGATAATGCTGGATTTAAAGCAGCAAAACGATCTTTAGAAACACTATTACCCATATTACCTGACGATAAGTATGTGAAATTTCTATTTCTTGAAAAAGGTAGCGATCCCGATAGTTTTATTAGACAACACGGTAGTCAGGCAATGTTACAAAAAATAGAACAAGCCATGCCACTCCCCGACTATTTTCTACAATCGATGACAAATGACATTCCGAGTTTTGATTTACAGGGGCAAATTCATGTTGCCAAAAGAGCAAGTGATTATTTTAATCAAATGCCTAATACTTTAATTAAATCGATGTTAGAAGAAAAACTCGCTGACCACCTGCATATTGATATCAATAAACTACACTATTTCATGTCCAACAAACCAGACAGCAAACCCAACTCGGCAGTAAAATTGCGGAAACGTTCACTCACGCCACTTGCCCAATCTATTGCGTTACTTATTCAATATCCGCAATTATTAAAAGATCAAAAATGTTTAGATAACATCCCCAAAATACAAGCGAAAGATATCCGATTACTCTATGATATCTGTGAAATCATTCAATCTCTTAATAAAATGAACACGGGATTATTGCTAGAAGCGTTACGAGAACATAGCAATTACAACGCTTACGTAAAATTAGCCCAGGAAACTTTTATGCTAGAAAGTGACGATTCGATTGTAGCGGAATTCAAAGCATGTATTTTACGATTAGCGGCACTCACTCGCGAGCAACAAATCGATGAACTCATGAAAAAAGCCAAAAGCCAAACGATTACGGATGATGAGCGGAAAACTTTACAAGCACTTTTAATTATGAAAGATTGAACTTTTACTATTAACTTACATCTAAGGACACGCAGAATAAAAAAGTCTTTATTTTTTAAACTCATCTCTAGATTTAATAACACAAGAGGATTATAATGCGCAGTTTGTCCAGCCAGGCTACACAAAAGAAATCTATGACTAATTTAGACGGTAAACAACAGCAATCTCAGCTGAAACTTCTTATAAAACGTGGTAAAGAGCAAGGTTTTTTAACTTATGCTGAAGTCAATGATCATTTGCCACAGGATATAGTTGATCCCGAACAAATCGATGAAATTATCGGTATGATTAATGATATGGGGATCACTGTTTATGAAACAGCACCAGAAATGGATAATATCCTGCTTGATGACAAAGACATGACAGATGAAACCGCCGCTGAAGAAGCCGCTGCTGCATTAGTGGCAGTGGACAGTGAATTTGGCCGCACCACCGATCCAGTACGAATGTACATGAGGGAAATGGGTACTGTCGAATTATTAACACGCCAAGGCGAAATTGCGATTGCCAAACGCATCGAAAAAGGTATTCGGCAAGTCTTCACGACGATGGCTGAATATCCTACGATTATTAAAGATGTATTGACCGAATATTATCGTGTCGAAGAAGGCCTTTCACGATTAAGTGATTTAATCTCCGGCTATTCCGATCTTGAAGAAGAAGACGCACCAGCGTCTGAAATTGGCTCGCTACTCAAAGATGACCATTCTGATAAATTTGATTTTGAAGATGACGATGAAGATGGCGAAGATGGTGAAGGCGGTGCCGGTGTTGATATGGGCCCTGATCCTGAAATCGCAAAAGAACGTTTTGGAATTCTCCAAGATTATTATGACAAATATATCAAGCTTGAAGAAAAACATGGTCCCGATCATAAAAATGCAGAAAAGGCCCGTAAAGAATTAGCTGAAGAATTCTTAAAATTCAAACTTGTTCCAAGACAATTTGATAAGCTCATTCGTAAAATGCGTAACATGCTTAATGAAATTCGCAGTCACGAA
This sequence comes from uncultured Legionellales bacterium, assembly GCA_964352985.1. GTDB lineage: Bacteria > Pseudomonadota > Gammaproteobacteria > JAHCLG01 > JAHCLG01 > CAYGUK01. The sequence continues at coordinate 5,738 of CAYGUK010000114.1, read as the reverse complement.
AAAGCCATTATGAAATTATGCGTCGTCAAAGCAAAACTTCCACGTAAAGAATTTATAGCCATCTATCCTAAAGAAGATCCCACTGTTCAATGGCTCGATGATTTGTGTCAAAAGAATACCGAGTTTGCAGGACATATAGAAGCACATTACATCGAAGTAAAACGTTCATTAAAAAGATTAATGAGCATGCAAGATGAATCCAATCTCACCTTACGTGAAATTAAAAACATCAATCGCGGCATGTCTATTGGTGAAGCCAAAGCAAGACGTGCGAAAAAAGAAATGGTCGAAGCAAACCTTCGCTTAGTGATTTCAATCGCTAAAAAATATACCAATCGCGGTTTACAATTTCTCGACTTAATTCAAGAAGGCAACATCGGCTTAATGAAAGCCGTCGACAAATTTGAATATCGTCGCGGTTACAAATTTTCAACTTATGCAACTTGGTGGATACGACAAGCTATCACGCGTTCTATTGCTGATCAAGCCAGAACGATTCGTATTCCAGTTCATATGATTGAAACTATCAACAAATTAAATCGTGTTTCAAGACAAATTCTTCAAGAAACAGGTGTCGAACCCACACCTGAAGAATTAGCCCAACGCATGTTAATGCCAGAAGATAAAGTTCGTAAAGTGCTAAAAATTGCTAAAGAACCTATATCAATGGAAACTCCCATTGGTGATGATGAAGACTCTCATCTTGGTGACTTTATTGAAGATGCAACAATTTTATCACCGGTTGATTCAGCCACAACCCAAGGGTTACGTGAAGCAACCAAAGATATTTTATCAACGCTGACACCGAGAGAAGCAAAAGTATTAAGAATGCGTTTTGGTATCGACATGAATACCGATCACACCCTCGAAGAAGTGGGCAAGCAATTTGATGTAACACGTGAACGTATTCGTCAAATCGAAGCAAAAGCCTTGCGTAAATTGCGTCATCCATCACGGTCTGAACAATTACGCAGCTTCCTTGAACAAGATGAAAATAATTAATTTTATTTCTAAATAATCCTTTTTAATTAGAATCCCCAAGTTTGTATCTTGGGGATTTTAATTAATAGCAAATAGTGTTTTTTTCATTTATTTGAAAGGCATTCCAAGCAAACACATCAACGTCAGTCAAAAAACAACACACTCGCCAATATAATTAAAACTATCAAGACTCATTTGAATTCAATTTAACAAGTTTTAGCCTTAACGCATTTAAAATCAAAATCAACAAGTTGTTATTTTATTAAAATATAACTAGCTGAGTTTTTTTTCAAAAACAAAGGATTCAATCTTTCATTGCATTTGTTTTAAATGTAGAAAAATTGATTAATAAAATACATGGAGAATAACAATGGCCGCTACTGATGAATCTACAATCGAACAAATACAACAAATAAAAATCCAGAGTGATAGACTCGCTGAAAATTCAAAAAAAGCGTTGGGATCGCTTGCTGAACTTCAAGAAGATATCGATGACAGCATATATACTCCTGCAATTTTAGGCGATAATATTAATCAACACGATTTACTTCGCTTAAAACTTAACCTTAAACAACTCATATATGACTTTGCTAGTGAAGCAGGCACGCCTGTTCAGCAATTGATGCAATTATTACAAGAACAAAGAGAAGCAGAAGATAAATCAACAAAAGCAGTAGAAATGCAAACTAAAAGTAGTATGAAAAAGTAAGTTATTATTGCTTCATTATAAAATAATGATGACTCTACAAAATAAAGGTACGTTATTCTGCAATAAGAATTGCGCCCTTTCATAAGCTAATGTCTTTTGGTAAAATAAACTTTTAAAAAGCAGAGAAAACATCAGGCATTTTCTCATGGCTATTTAAAAGCTAGTTTTGATCACACCTATCTTCTGACACAGTGAATCACCACATTCTGTTTTCGATAAATAACGATGGCTAAATGAAATAGCGACAACACCAGTGTTAGATTGAATAGCAGAAGGATATTCAAAAGTTGTATTATTTACTGTGCTACTTTCAAGTGTAATTGGTTTTTGCCAATTTAGCGTATCATCACTTTTAACTGTTGCGATTGCCGCATTTAAAATTTGTCGCTTTTGATCAGGATTAAAAACTAACAACACAGCAGGGTCTGAAGCGTATTGTCCCTTATTTAACAAGGTCGCACTGAGACTGGCACTTTCATTAGTTAAGCCACTCGCCATCACTGGAACTGCAGGAGACCAACTTAAACCATTATCACAAGAACGACTCATTAACACACGATTAAGATTAATCACACCCGCATTATTTCGCATGAAAGCAATTAAATCGCCATTGGGTAATTGAACAATCGAGGGTTGAATCCCAGCTCGCGATGCAATAGGTGTATTTGCATAATGCCATGTTTTCCCATCATCATCCGAATAAATGACCAGAGAAAAATTCAAACCATCAGAATAAAGAGGTAACAATAATCGTTGATGACTATTAGGTAAATTAATAGAGACAGGCGTTGTTCTCGTTTCCCATCCGCGCTGATAATAATCTTTATTCGATTTATCAAATACAGTTGTTTGCATTTTAATAATATTATATTCATCATAAATATAATAAATCACGTCTAAAATAGAATCGATACCACCATTTGCAGAATTATTAATGCTTTTCAAATGCACTGCAAGTGATTTAAAATTATTTACCTCTTTTAAAGATAATTGATTGGTAGATTGATGTCTTTGCAATTTTTCTTTTAATTGCGAATAATATTGATTGTTAAACTGACTTATCTCCGTTATTAATTTTTGATAAATCTGTTGCTTCTCTGCTTGGGTTATATTGAATGATTGACTTGTCACCTGACATTGACCAAATGAAGGTGCATTTTTCATACTTGTTGCTGGATCAAAATGACCTTGGCTTAAAGGCCAAGCATTTTGTAAATAAGTAGTCACAGTTTGAGTAAATTTCGTTTGATCGTATTGCGGTAAAAGCAATGTGCCACTGATTTCATTTTCCCAGTTTATTTGGTTAATGTTAGAAAAATTATTCGGCACCAGTCCGATTCGTAATCTAACTTCTGCACTCTCCCAATGTTGATTATTTATTTTCATCCAAAAAAGAAAAAGTTTTTTTGTGTTTTGATTATAGTAAATGGCCGGATTAACATCTGGAAAATAAGGCACTTTACCGGCATTTCCATTATCAGCAAGTGTAATAGGTAAGGTCCAAGCAAAATTATCTAACGTGCTATTTGTCCCGAAAATCGTTGAAAACTCAGCGGTTCGTTCTCCCCCATGGAACCAAACTGCCACAAGCTGATTATTAATCACTTGCAGATTGCTCCCATGATTTTCGATTGTCCAGAAAATAGGAATTGGATAGGTAATATCATTTATGGGTAAATTAGCTGCGTTTATAGAAGTAACTAGAAAAAATGAAATGAATATAAGTAAAAGTTTTCTGCTTATCATCTTAAGTCCTAAATTAATTACTTGTGCTAGCATTTTCAAATCAATTTCTATTGTAATCGACATCGACATTCATCTATCACGCATCTTGTATTAATGTTAAATTATTTTGTCATTAGCAATGCATGATGTTTTTACAAAATTTTGCAACTTATTTTTATTTTATTACCCCGAAAAAATTGATAAAAAAAGTTCACTCTATCCAAGTATAACAAGTTATCACACAATAGAAACCGATAAAAAATCATTAATTTTATTATATTTTACTAGTGAAAATAACCTAAATTATCCCACTGAAAGTATAATTGCTCTCTTTATTTTTAATAAAAATATCTTAGTAGAAATATAATTATTGGAGATAAACTTGTATTCTCATACTGCATGACCTAACTATTAACTCTCACTAGAATATGCGACTCAAGCTTTTTTATTGCATCGAATAATTAAAATCAAAAATCGTTTTTTATTTAATTTTAAAAACATTGCTGAGCATGATGAAGAACAACTTGCATCTGATACGCCTACGCCAACGATAACCGAACCAGGTGCATTTGTAATAGTTCGATTACCAATACGAGATAATAGTAAAACACCAGCTCCTCCATCTAGGTAAGCTTTTGACAAAATTACAAAACAAATAATTCACTACGTAGATCCTGAAAAGCGCATTTCTCAACTCTTTTAAATTAAAACTATAATATTTTCTTGAGTATAATATAAGTAATTATGACATATCATTTTGCAATCTCGTTTTTTCAATATAAAATAATGTGATGAAACAAAATTACTATCTATATATTTTAGAATGCATCAATAAAAGTTATTACACTGGGATAACACTAGATCCCGACAAGCGTTGGCAACAACATCTTGATGGCGTGGGCGCAAAATACACGAGAGCATTTAAACCTTTACGAATAGCAGCACTTTGGATGTTAGATGAATCAAAATCAAATGCTTTAAAAATAGAATATCGAATTAAACGACTTTCACACAAGCAAAAAAAATCTTTAATAGCCGATCCTAAAAACCTAGAATTCCTAATCGCTGATATTATCTAAAATACTACTTCTATGCTCTACATTGCACTAATACTGCTGTATCTTGTGACATTGTTTTATTTTGTGATTTTATGGGTAGTACTGGGCTTAACTGCTGTCTTTTAGATTTGGGATTAAACCCAATCGGTGAAGCAAAAATGTTTTCACTAGCGGGTTTAACCGGTGCCGATGATGTTGAAGTTCTGGCTAAAGCAGCAACAACAGCTTGAGAAGAACCAAAATCTGATGGTTTTAATACGTCCTCATCCACTCTTGGGCTTGTTGATACTACGCTATTTTTTGGTGATCCGATGGGATGAATAATGTCTGGTGTTTTTTGTAGCTCGGGGCTAACACTTTCTTGACTCTCTTGATCAGCATCCCTAGCAATTTTTTCTTTAGATTGTTGGCGAGAAAATGAAATCATTGCAACCATTTCACTTGTTTTTTTCACAATCTTCGGTGTTTGTGATGCAAACGTTGCAACGCCTATACAAGCAGCAATAATTAAAGCAGGTCCGGCAGGCGTGCCCAACAACGCTAAAAATGATAATGCACTCACAAAGTAAAATACGCCTTTTAATAATCCAGCAAATCCACCTAAAAGAGCACCGGTTGCATTAATTTTAGGTTTAGTTTTTGCTTTTTCTTCCTTCATGAATTCCGCATTATAATAAGTTGCGGCAATACTCCCCATCACTGCAGAAGTAATACCACCCACAATATATAAACATAAATGACTCAAGCCTAAAGTGTGAAACGCCATAAAAACAGAAGCCACTTGACCAAAAAACTGACCTATCCCTAAAATCGTTTTTATCGTTATTTTTGCCACTTCTTTCACTGTGTATTTTTCACGATAAAACATTTCTTTAAATTTCGTTTTAAAATTTAAAGCAGTGGGCACAAGCTTTGTGCCTTGAGAAAGTGAATTAAACAAACCCAAAATAGCACCTGCAACAATGCCCTCTGGATCAAAATGAAAAAGTGCTGCAGTGACGGCAAACACTACAATACCCTTTATCACTGAAGCAATTGCCCCTAAAATACTTTGAGGTTTACCCGTTGCACAATCTGTTTTATTTATGTCTCGAAATATTTTTTTTAATTTTTCAAACGGGGCATCAGAATAAATTGCCCCCGTCACGAGTGTAACTAATAATCCGGCACCAAGTAAAATGAGAATTAATGGCCAAAATGCTAAAGATAAACCCACAATACTGAAAAAAGCTAAAAGACTAAATGCACCCAACACACCATTGGCA
>CAYGUK010000113.1:0-12429 GCA_964352985.1 uncultured Legionellales bacterium | reverse complement strand
CTTTTTTTTCAGATATAAAAGTGTTTCCTGCCGGCCATTTCGCGCGAATTAAATTGGAATCGAAAGTTTTATTTAATCTTCATCAATATTGGGATTTCTTATTTACTAATACAGAAGATGAACGTTCTCGTGACGAATCAAGTTACTTAGAAGAATTAACTAGTCACTTTGAAAGGGCGGTTAATCGTCAATTGGTCAGTGATGTTGATGTGAGTGCTTATCTTAGCGGTGGTATGGATTCGGGTTCAGTAACAGCTATTGCATCTCAATCTGTCCCAGGGATAAGAACTTTTACAATTGGATTTGATTTGAATTCTGCATCAGGTATGGAATTAAATTATGATGAAAGATCTAAAGCAGAATTTTTATCTTATTGTTTTAGTACTGAACACTATGAAATGGTATTGAAAGCGGGTGATATGGAAAGAGTTTTTCATGAACTTACTTTACATATCGAAACCCCTATGGTCGGGCAAAGTTATCCTAACTATTACGCTGCAAAATTGGCAAGTAAGTTTAATAAAGTCGTACTATCAGGAACTGGCGGTGATGAGTGTTTTGCGGGTTACCCCTGGCGTTATTATCGTAATTTAACGAGCACAAATTTTGATGATTACACTCGAAAACATTATCAATTTTGGCAGCGATTACTTGATGATAATGAAATTAAATCTCTTTTTTCACCAATTTATGGTGAGGTTTCTCATATATCTACTTATGATATTTTCCGCTCAATTTTTTCAAATCACTCTGAAGAAATTCATCGCCCTGAAGATTACATTAACTATTCATTATATTTAGAAGCGAAAACTTTCTTACATGGATTGTTAACTATCGAAGATAAGCTCTCTATGGCGCATAGTTTAGAAACAAGACTACCTTTTCTTGATAACGATTTAGTTGATTTTGCCATGAAAATTCCAGTGAAATATAAACTAGCAAATGTTGACAGCGTCATAGGTTTAAATGAAAATGAATTCGCTAAGCAAAAACGATATTTTCAACAAACTCAAGATGGCAAACTTATTTTACGTAAAGCGATGGAAAAATATATTCCAAAAAAAGTTACACAATTGAATAAACAAGGATTTTCAGCGCCTGACGCTTCTTGGTTTAAAGGAGAGAGTATTGATTATGTTAGGAATTTATTATTTAATAAAGATGCTATAATTTACGAGTTTTTTGATCAAAAAGTAGTTTCAGATTTAGTTAATGAACATTTGACAGGTAAACGTAATAGGCGTTTACTTATTTGGTCGTTAATTAGCTTTGAAAGTTGGTGCGAAACTTTTTTATAGAGTTTACCTCTGGAGAAATTGATGGCAAATAAAAATAAGTTTTCAAATTATAAATCTTCTGCTAAAGAAGAAAGTGCCGTTGTGCAATTTGATTATACAAATTTTAATTATGAATTAGAAAATATGAAACAACTTCATTTTTCTTTATATCATTCAGGGTATTATAAGCCGAGTACGACTGCTCGCAGTGTCGTTTTTTTGGGAAATAGTTATTATCACTTTTATTATTTGGCAAGCGCATTAAGAAGACGGAATTGGGATGTTGTTACAGTGAGTTTGGATGATCCAAACAGCCCATCAGCAAAATTCTATCACGGTGAAGATATAAATTTATATCATCCAGATCAAAGAATTAGGCGTTCAAATACTGCAGATTTCATTAAATATGCGCAAAAACGCTATAAATTATTGCATGTAGCAAATGATCATGTTTTATCATTTTTTCCCGAGTATTATCCTGATGATGATCCAAAAGATATTATTGATTGGCGTAATTTAGGATTAAAAGTAGCTTATACGATTAGTGGATGTAATAGTGGAATTTTGCCAAACACTGTAGGTGATTGGTCAGAAAAAAGTAGTGGACGACGTGTTTGTGATATTTGTGTTTGGCGGGATGTGCCAACGGTTTGCTCTAATGAACGTATTGAAAAATGGGGTAAAAAAATCACAAAATATGTTGATTTAATTTATGGCGAATGTCTCCCTGCTCTAGATTACATGAAATTGGATAAAGTTATTCGCGAACCTACGACAATGTGTTTGGATCCTGTTGTTTGGCATCCAAATTTAACAGTCCCGAAAAAACATCAACTAGATTTTGAAAAAGATGAAATCCTCATTTTTCATAGTGTGGGTAACTATGAAGATAGAACTAAAAATGGCATCAATATTAAAGGTACCCATGCTATTTTAAAAGCAGTTGAAAGATTAAAAAATGAAGGATTTCCAGTTCGCTACATTTTTCTAGATAGTATGAGAAACCGTGAAATTAGATATATACAAATACAAGCAGATATTATAGTCGATCAATTAAATTTTGGTCGATATGGTGCAACTGCTAGAGAAGGTATGATGCTTGGTAAACCTGTTATTTGTTATATCACAAATAATGAAGAAGAAGAAAAATATCAACTCCAAAGTATTGCAGAATGTCCACTGATTAATGCCACCGAAAATACCGTCTATGACGTGATGAAAAAATTAGTCATAAATAAGGAGCTACGTGAAAACATCAGTAGGAAGAGTCGGGAATATGCTCTAAAGTGGCACAGTGCGGATAGCTGCGCTGAAAGATATGAATATTTATACGATAAATTGTTTAATGGCGAACCTCTTACATATCCAGAGTCATGGACTTATTATGAGTCTGTTGCAAAAATAGGAAAGTTTCATGATAAGGAGCGAGTGTTAAAGCAAGAGTCTGGATTGTATGAAGATGAAATTTCTTAAGTTTTACTATAAGCAGATTGGATTGAAATATAATCTTTTAATTAGATTATTTAATAATAAGACATATGTTAAAGGATCTCGGAAATGACGAAGACCAATTTCCAGTCGAAGAGTTTGGCAACTTTATCTGTTTGGGTTAAAGAGAATAACGATTGTCAAATTGAACAGCATGATGAGGGACTAAAATTTATTTTTGATAATAAATCGCAACATTATCAAGTAGCTTCTAAAATTAAATTTAAATTTCCAAACATTAATCATAAATTAACTTTTACAGTTAAATGTTTAAATAATGGATCTTTTAGATTGGGTTTATTGGATAAAGAAAGAAGTCAATTTAAATCCATACATGAATATTATGCTCAAAAAGATGAAATAATAACCGAAGAAATTTTATTTAAACCAACAGAAGAAAATTATTATTTGGTTTTCTTGAATAATATAACCGATTTTTGTGGTGGTTTGATTCTTCATGATCTTGTATTTAAAACTCAGTTTAAATTGGATTTACTTGATATTAAGAATTGGATAAAAGTGAGTAATTCGGCACGTATATTGATTCAGGATAACTGTGTTCAATTACTTACTGATCTTGAGCGATTCACAACACAATTTGGATTAAGGCTTCCAGAGTTAAATGCTGGGTATAACTATAAGTTATCTGGCACTATAATTATTCCTCAAGATAAATCCTTAAAAATAGGATTGGGGGATTTTACAACACAGACTTTTGATCGCGTAATCAGTTTTTCCAATAAGAAAAATAGTGATTTTAAGTTTTCATTTGAATTAACGGAAGATAAAAAAGATTATTGTCTTTTCTTTATCCATAATCATCATTGTAATTATCAAATTAATGTTAAAAAAATGGTGATGGAGTTAATTCCAAAGAAAGTAAAAAATGCTAATCAACTTAATCAGTTAAATGTCGACAAAAGTGAACAAGTATATATATAAAATTAGGAATTGATTTTTTTATGAGGCGTAAAAAATTAAACATTTTAATGCTTAGTCATTTTGTGAAAAATGATGCGAATGTAATTCGGGAACATTGCAAATACTTTCAGCAGTATTCCATGAATAAATTTTATTATTTTGATCCAGTAAATCGCCAAATTCCAAAATGGTTAAACCTCAATAAATTTAATTCGATTGTTATACATTGGTCAATTTATTCTATCGGACAATGGTATCTTGATGATTCTTGGATCGAAGCTATATCAAGTAGTAAAGCGTTGAAAGTTATGTTTATTCAAGATGAATACCGCAAAGTGAACGCATTTACAAATATGATGAGACATTTACGGATAAATATTCTTTATACCTGTGTGCCTCAAAGTGAGATTAACAAAGTTTATCCCGAGGAAAAATTACCAAACGTAAAAAAAATAAATACGTTAACCGGCTATGTTCCAGAATATTTTTATAGTAATAAACCAAAATTTGATTTATCAGAAAGACCTTTAGATGTTATTTATCGTGGTCGTGTTTTAGGTTATTGGTATGGGGCGCTTGCGCAAGAGAAAATCTTAATTGCCGAACAATTTCTGAAACATAATAAAAATTATAATTTAAACTGTGATATAAGTTATAGAGAAAATGACAGAGTTTATGGAAAAAAATGGCTTGAATTTATTGGAAGTAGTAAAACTTCATTAGCTACGGAAAGTGGAGCCAGTGTTTTTGACATGAATGGTTTAATAGAATCTACAGTCAGAAACTATATGAATGAACAAGATGGAAATCCGACTTTTGAAGAAGTAAGAGAAATCTTTTTTAAAGATCAAGACGGAAAAATTAAATTAAATCAAATTTCACCAAGAATTTTTGAATCTATCGGTTGTGGAACTGTTTTAGTGATGTTTGAAGGAGAGTATTCCAATATTGTGGAGCCGGATACCCACTACATTCCACTTAAGAAAGATTTTAGTAATATTGCAAGTGTTGTTGATAAAATCAACGATACTGAATATTTAATGCAGATAGCAAAACGTGTATATCAAGATGTTATTCAATCGAGAAAATATAGTTATCAGAGTTTTGTTGAGCAATTTGATCAAGATATAATGTTAAATTAATGGGTAAGGGTATACGATGTTAAACTTAAATAGATCTTGGGTCGAACCTGAAACTTGGTATCAAGAATCACAAGGCTCCAATATAGAGCAATTGAGAGATGGATTACAGATGTCTTTCAATAATCAACCAAATTATTATCAGCTTTCAACAGTCATTGATAAGCTATCAACAAAACGGAGCTACAATATAAAATTTAAATTCAAATGTCTTGGTCGTGGATTTTTTAGAATTGGTATTTTAGAAGCAGATAGAAGTAAATTTATTAGTTTGCATGAATGTTATGGAGAAAAACATGACATCATTGTTAGAGATATCTCTTTTCGTCCAAAACAAAGGAAACAAATATTAGTTATCACAAATTCTACTAACGATATGATCAGTAGTGTTATTATGCAAGAATTTGAAATGAAAAAAAATAAATTCTCAGCAATGATACAACATAAAAAAGATGATCTTGTTAAGAAAATAACGATATCTACAAATGACACGTTTTTTTTCTGGAATTATTTTAAGTTGCGTTTTTTTATGATCGCTAAGTTGGGTAGAAAGAACTAAAATAAGCTAAATATTTATTTAAGTATTGTTTTTGCTATCACTAAATTTATAGAGATTTTTGAAATTGTAATTTAATCGTGTGGTTTCGGTGGGCATGTGTGACAACGAATAAGCAATTAATTTACTCTACTGTGACAAAATCCAACTATTTAAAGGGTGTCATTAATGAGTAATTCAATCACTAAATCCATACCATTACTTGAAGATGTAAAAAATGAATTTATCACTTGGCGTGAGAATCGGGGCAATAGAAGGAAAATACCTGATTTATTATGGGAGCAAGTATTCAAGATCCTACCTCACTATACTAAATCAGATATATTGGTATGTTTGGGTATCAATTTACTACAATTAAAACGAACACAAGCACGAATAAATAAGGTTGAACTTAATCCTAAATCTAAAAGTCCACCACCATTATTTGTAGAAGCACAACCACTTTCTAATATTAGGTTATCAAGTAATACGAGTAGTATCGAAAATATCATAGAAATACATCGAGCAGATGGTGTTGTTTTGAAGATCAAAAATATTAGTCAAAATAGTGTGTCGATTTTAATGGCACAATTTCTAGGGTAATAGCGATGTTACAGATCACCCCTCAGCATCGCTTATTATTGGCAGTAGAGCCGCAGGATTTTCGTAAGGGAATTGATTCACTAAAAGCAGTTTGTAAACAGTAGTTATTGATCGATCCATTTTCAGGTACTATCTTTATTTTTGTTAATCGTGCAAGGACATCGGTCAAGATTTTAGTTTATGATGGTAATGGATTTTGGCTATGTCAAAAACGATTTTCTAAAGGTCAGCTAAAATGGTGGCCAAAAATAGAAGAAAATACTTATTCGATATCTTCAGCTAAATTACAAGTGTTATTAGCACAGGGTGATCCACGATTAAGTGCAGTCCCTGATGATTGGCGGCAGTTTATCAAAGTAATTAAGCTGTTAATGTTAACTTAGCAAGTTGTTGTCGGTAGTTCCACGGCAACCATTTTTTAGGCTTTTTAATAATTTGGTTTTTATATTTTTGCAGTGCAGTTAGGTAATGAAAAGGATTTTCATTACCTAAGGCACAGGTATGGATCACACTGGTTAGCACACCGCCAATCATTGCACCATAGCCTGTTTTATAAAATAACCACGTTCGCCTTCCTCTAATTGGAATATTCAATGTTCTCTCCAGGCGGCACCGTCAAGTTATTTGAAAATTAAACATCATGCTGGGTAGATGCACTATGGTTATTGGATGTAATTGCAAGAATATAACTTCTCTAACCCACTTTAAGTATATTATTGAGCTTGAAATAACTCGAATTTACCACTTTTTTATTTGTCCGTAATTAACTTGACGGTGTCATCGTTTAATACTTTCGCTTTTCCTTGCCTGGCCATTTTGTACTCCTGCTTTCATCCTTTAGCAAATAGGTTTATCTAGTTAACTCCGTTTACGATAACGCTCAGCCATTTGTCGAACCTCCAAAAATTCTTTTGCATCTTTATACTGTACTACCTCAGGAGTTTGATTATCAGAACTATCTAAAGCGGTTGGTGTACTAGCATCAATTCTAAATTCATCAATTACAGCATCTGTTGTGCTATCAAGTTACTGGGCTAAAATCATTGCCTTGTTCACTTTCAGCAAATAAGCTTTAGAATAAGTTCGTTTTTCACCTGCTTGTAAGCTGTCGTTATTTAATCAATGTTATTCTGTTTTTATTGCTTTAGATGGCGATAAAACAGAACTCAACACATCTAACATTAGATTGGCTTGTTTTTCTCTGGAATATTGATCCACTGAGTTTCGACAATTTATTGCGTAGTTTTCAAGTTGTTTCGGATTAGCGTATAAATTTAGCATTGAGTTGCCAATATTTTTTGGATCTGAGTCTAAAATAGTTTGTCCTATTTGATGCTTTTCTATTATTTTCGAAGCTTCGCCTTCTGGACCTATGTAAATGATAGGCTTTTCCATCGCCATCGCTTCAAAAATTTTAGAGGGAATGACTTCACTAAATGTGGGATTGTTTTTAAGACAAACCGCAGCGACATCACATAAGTCCCAAAATTTTGCGATATTATTTTTCTCTTGTTGTGGGATGAAAGTAATGTTTTTTAAGTCTTTGGTTTGTTTTATAAGACTTGATTTTTCCACACCTTCCCCAACCAGAATAAAATGTAAATGCGGGTGATTTTGTAATAATTCAATTGCTTTAATGAAAATATCAAGACCCTGCGCCATTCCGAGAGTACCAATATAACCAATAATGAATTTATTATCTAATTTATATAAATTAGCCAAGTCAGTGTTTTTCTTATTCGGTTTGAATTTATTTAATTCTACACCATTAATTATATGAATAATTTTATCAGGGCTGATACCTCGTGAAATTAAATCGAGATTAAAAGAGTAGGTTGACGTAATAACTGTATTTGCACGATGGTATAAAAATAATTCTATTTTTTCGATAATCTTAATTGCGCTGTTACGTTTCATTGCCCCAACAGCAATAATCGATTTGGGCCATAAATCACTTAACTCAAGTACGTAAGGTTTTCGTTTAAAAAAAGAGAGCAACCATCCAGCACAGGCTGTAAAAAACTGTGGTGAAGTTGCAACGATGATGTCAGGTTTTTTGACAAAAAGGCCGAATAATGAAGCACTAAACATATATGATATATGATCTAGAATTCGCAAGTATTTACTTTTCTTATTTGCAATATAAGTTTTAACACGAATTACTTTTATTCCTTCAATAATATCAACTTTACGCCAGTGATTTTTGTAACCCTGATAGAGATGGCCATTTCCATTGGGTGCAGATGTGACAACGGTAACAGTATTTCCTTGATTGACCCAGTAAATAGCACGCTCGAATACTCTTGAGGCACAGGCATTCACTTCGGGAGGAAAGCAATCGGAAAGAAAAAGTATATTCATGTATAAATAGCAATTATTAAAAGGCTTCATTTTAACTAAAAGGCATTCATTTCGCTACTTTTGTAATTGTTTGATTTCATTCGAGAAGTTAGAAAATATTACACTTGATACAAAGCCTATTTAATTTTCGCTTATTAAGGTTTTGACTTATAGCGATTTCCTCTTCATAAAATAAATGTTGGAGAAATATAATTTAGTTGAATTAAAGAAATATTCGTACTCGCTGAACGCTTTGAAAAGTAGAGATTAATAATTAAATCTTTCAAGGAAGTAAAAAATCGCTATGATAAATTATTGAGTGTATCATTTAAAATAATATATTTTTATGAGTTGGTGATGATGAATAAATAGTCTAAAAAGATCTTGATGTTTCCAGTTATCTTATTTTTCATTTTTTCAATAACCACTGCCGATAGTAACTATAGAACCACATTAACGATGGGTTAACCTTATTTATATTCGAGTAACGATACTTTAACAATCACTATGACATTATATTATCTAACTGGGACATTAATCATTTCTCCAATAATTGCACCCCAATGTCAATGGAATAATCCAGTCAAACTTAATTTTACATTGTTATAGTATCGGAGGATGTTGGGCATCATAGTTCGTCTTAGCCTGTCGGATAACTGTAATCGATAAAAGCTAGGATAATAATGGAATAAGCTGTTAAAGAGCCGTGTCAGTTAAGCAGTAAGACTCAACTGAATATTCCAAGATAAAAGAGCCTCTTAATGGCAGACTGTTTTCGCTGTAGAGTTATATCATAACTGTTAGATTACTGATAAAGTTCTAGGCGAGATGCAAGAGCTGTTCACCATATTTTTATATGGGCACCTAATGCCTCTGCACCTGCAAGATCATTGGGAAGATGGCCATATTATGCACCCATAATTGTTTTTTGTTTTGACGATTTCACTTTTATTTGAGTATACCTCATGTATAATTTGCCATATTTGTCAGAATTAGATATGGCTTAAAGTAAAGAATTATTCTTGAATAAAGAGAATTAATTGTATCTACAGGTCGATATTTAAATATATTAGAAAGGGAAGAAAGTTGAACAACGACAACATTTTGATGGTTAATTCAAGTATTAGAAGATTCTTTCTTTCTCAATACGCAATATACGCTACTTTAATATTCCTAGGTTTTGTTATTAGTATACTGTATTTTCATTCACATCAGGCAACAAGAAATGATTTAATTGGTATATCAACATTCCTAGCTTCAATCCTTGGTGCATGGTGTTTAAAAAATGCTTTAGCTGAATCAGAATTATTTACATCTTCGCATTCAATAAGTTGGAATATTCCAAAGTCTGTTTATATAGTAGCAATATTAATTTCTTCATTTTGGGTTATACTTTCGATCCCTGCTACGACCCGTTTATTAGGTTCTTTAAAAGCGATACAAGTTTATAGTCATAATGAAGCTATTATTCTCAGTAAAATTCATCAAATTATAACCTCTCCACATATAAATATTTCGACATTGCAAGGAGGGATGACTTTCTTACCGATTGCTTTTATGGCGAAAGTTGTTAACCATTTTGTGGGAATAGATGTTGCAACAATCAATTTCATGATGCGAGTCTATTATCTAACAGTGGCTTGGCTTTGTGTCTATTTTGCCCAATTAATCACTTATAAATTCTCAAAATCACTATTTTTAATGTGTTTAATCGGTGCTTTTGCTTTTCTGGATCCGTCTGTCTTTTCAACTTTATTAGCGATTAATAAACCAGATGGATTTCAATTACTATTTATTATGATTTCATTATTTAGTTTATTACTCTTTGTTGAAAATAAGTCTTCTGATTTATTATTCTATTCTTCATTATTTGCTGGACTTTCTTTTGGCGCTAAACTATCTGGGCAACTACTTTTGCCAATCATTGCTGTTGTGTTTTTTCTTTATGCAAGGAATGTCATAGTTAATGAAAGAAATTATAAAATGTCACTTGCAAAATATTTTAATCTAGTATCTTCAATTATTTTTGTTGTCGTTTTAGCTTTTTGTTTTGGGTTTTTTATTTTTGCACCTTTTCATTTAGTAAATTTTTGGCATTATGTTCATGCTATCGAAAAATTTATACCAATCTATGGGATCGGGAATGTATATAACCAGCCTCGTTATCATGCATTCCCTAATATTGCAGGTTGGTGGCATTTAATCGTTTTGCATGGTTCAGTACAAAAAGTATTTGTTGTATTGGCTACAATATTGATTATTCCTATGGCATTATTTTATTGGCGAGACAGAAGGAATGATGATGTTGAACGTGAATATTATTACCATTATGCTATTTTATATACATGGTTTTTGATTTATTTTAGTTATATTATTAATCGTAATGGTGGATATTTAACGGATTATCGTGATTTATTCCCGATCTTATTTTTATTTCCTAGTTTGGCTTTAGCTCCCATATTTTTACTAAGAGCGAAGGATGTAGTCTTATTAGGCACTCGATTTATTTATGAGCTAATCTTTTTTATGATTCTCGGATTTGTATTACTATCATTACGCACCAATATTAAAGCAGGAATGACGTTCCTAGGATACTTTCGTTCAAAAGAAACTTCAGCTTTCCTTATTGGACAATATTCTAATAAATTATCCGAACAGGCTAATCATAAAATAAGCTCGAAAACTAAGACAAATAAAGCATTAACAACCGAAGGTGAGAAAAATTTTACAAGATCAATTCGATAAAGTCCAAAAGGAAATTAGGCTTGTCTTTTACCTGATATATTTTTTCACCATAAAGAGAAAAGCTGACGACTCGAAAATTAACGACACATAATTTTCAGCACCGAAGTGCCTGAATAATAATTATGCTGCTCTTATCAAAGTGGTTAACATAATAAAGTGTGATTGAATTGGTATTACATTTTACTAGTAAATAAGATTAAAAATAAGGCCACACTCTTTCAGTTACTATAAATATTAGAAATTGGAAGAGTAAAAAATTTTAACATCCTAGAGCAGAACAGATAAAAGCAATAGCAGAAAGAGTCCAGATAATTTAAAAAAGTCACTTTGTAAACCCCCCATAATTAAGACTACTCAAAAATAGAATTACTGTTGTTAAACAGATCAAGATTATTATCTCTTCTCCTGTCAAATTCATTTGGCGTTAATCCAGCAAGTGATTGATGAGGTCTTTCAAAATTATACTCATGGCGTCATTGACTCGCTAATTGGTTAACTTCTTTAAGATTATAAAATAAGTTCATGTCTAAAATATCTTCTCTAAATGTTTTATTAAATCGTTCAATAAGATCATTCTGTGTTGGCTTTCCTGGTTGAATAAAATTCAATAGAATATTATGTCGCTCTGCCCATTTTATAAAATGGGCAGAACGGAACTGAGATCCATTATCACTTCTGATCATTTCTGGGTAGCTTCTCATTGCTGTCATCTCATCGAGTAACCTGGTGATATATTTTGATGTTAACGATCTGCTTGCTTTTATGAATAATGCTTCACGATTATAATGATCAATCACATTGAACGTTCTAAATCGTCTTCCGCAGACAAGGGCGTCTGACATAAAATCCATCGACCAACAACTATTTTTCAAAGTGGGTTGAACCATGATTTTAGCATCGCCAGACGGTAGTCGTTTTCGAGGTTTTATCCTGATATTTAGGTAACCCACCGACAATCGACCTGGTTGCAAAAAATGAAGCTAAATAAGAAGCTATGTTCTCAATTCAAAATTGAGGAAATTACCAAATGGAAGAAACCTCTTATCAACAAAAACTTGTCGAAAAAAAAGTTACTGGCAAACCCATCTAAAGTAATGGCATCAAGAAAAAATCACAGCGGTATCCTATTGCAAACAACACGATTTGAACGTTCATCAATTTAAATATTATCAATATCAGTTAATGTCCCAAACAAAACATAAGCGAAAAACAACTGAACTGACCTTTAGTGAAATCACACCTATAAAATCTGAGCTTGTTGCTACCCCGCTCAATCCAAAGGCGCTCCGTTTACAATTAAGCGCCGGCCACATCATCATCATTCCTGATAATTTTAATGAAACAACATTGCAAAAGCTGATGGGAGTCTTGGGATGTTAAT
>CAYGUK010000112.1:0-12602 GCA_964352985.1 uncultured Legionellales bacterium | reverse complement strand
TTCGTTTTTATTCACAAACATTCTTGCAAAAACGGGTGGGTCCATATAAGTTACGAAAATTTTAACTCGACTAAAATATCATAAAAATACCTGTATCTTAATGTGTATTATTTACTATAATCTGGCCAAATTTTCTAAGATGTAAAAATAACAACAAGGTTAAATAAGAATGAAGCATGCAGAATTAGCACAGTTACTCCAGGATTTAGCTTTACCTCAAGGTTCTGAGAACGAGGTGCAGGAGTTGATTTTAGATGGGCGAAGAGGCATGTGGTTAACACAGGCCAATGATCCCTATGGAACACTATATTCAGAAGAACATCATTACTATATGGCACCTTCATGTAAACAATTAAAATTAATTTTACAAGCATTACTAAATAATAAATCAGTGACCAAATTAGTGATGTGCAACTTTTTATATCGTCCTTTCGCTGTTTTTGATGATGAAGTAGCCGTGCTTTTAGGTCGATTATTAGAAGCACATACTGGATTAAAAATGGTAACTATTGATCAATGTAATTTAAAAGATCATCGCAAAGCTGCTATTCTTAGCGGTATGTTAAAAAGTCAGCAAATCACGAAAGCATTTGTTGGCTGTGTTGATAGAAGAGGTTGGGATACAGAAAGTATTTGGACCTTTAATGAGAATATGTTAGCAATGTTAGCTAGAAATCCCAATATTACATATTTAGATCTTTATATTCCAAGAGATAAAATTGATACTTATACAAATCAGAAAAAAGTAGAATTACTTTGTTTACGTAATCGAATTTTACAAGCATTGTTAAGCAGGGATAATGTTGATGATGTTGATATTGCAAAGCTTTTAGGACAACCAGCTCATTATCAATTTTTACTTGATTCATTCGGTGAATTACCCAAGGAAATAGAGCCAGGGTCTAAATTTGCAGAATGTTGTGAGACGTTACAGTCAATTGTTCTGGCTTTTAAAAATGTAAATTGCCAACATTTTGTAGACCAACCTGCTGGCGCTATTACCAAGGCCAAAAAAGTTATAATAGAGGCTTACCGTGGTTGTTATTGTCTAGGACAATGGCGGCGTCGAGATCCAGAACACTTTTTCATGAATAATCAAATTCCATCTATTGTGGGAGTTTTGGAGCAAATTAAAAATCAACATCATTTAAATGCGGGTGAAAAAGATGATCCAAACATGCCGACTATTTTCCATTCTGTTCTAAAAATTGTAGAAAGTGAAATAATACCAGGGCCGGAATTAAAACGCGTGATGGAAAAACCAGCTGCTGGTTCATAATTTTTAACACTAATTATTTTTCAAGCATTGTAGATTTTAGAGTTATCATTTTTTGCTGAGTTTATCTAATAATACAGTCTTAATACAAAATAGTTCAGTAATAGTTGTTGGATTTTCAATTTAAATTACCAGCATTTTTTGATTTGACTTCCTTGTTGTGAATAAAGTATTTCGATTGATTCAACAAAAAGACAAGGACTGCCAAGGTGGAAAAATACATCTTACTAAGATGCCAACCAATATGTTTAAATTATCGTTGGCATCTTAGTTTGATAGAATTACCTTTTTAAAAGGGTTAAAATGGCTATCGTGAGGCGCTTCTGGGCCTCACCATTTTTCTTTCTACATCTGGAGACTGATCTGCTGAAAGTGGAGACGGATTTTCAGATGGGGCAGTCGCGGCATCAAATTTTTTGCACAATTGCTTAATTGTTGTGGCGATCATAAATATTTTATTATGAAGTTCAGGGCTAATATTAATATAATAATCTTCATCAGAACTCGAATTATCATTGGTTTTAAGAAAACGCAATAATGAATTACTCGATCGAATTAAATGAGTATCATCATCTAAATCTACTTTTGATGTTGACGTTTCAACTAAACATAATTGATCTGGAGCTGCTAAATTATCAATGAAAGTAGCTAAATTAGCGGGGATTATTGTTAATGGTCTTTCCTTTAACTCTTGTTGAAGCATGTTAGCAATCGATATTTCTAATATTGTTAAGCAGGCTATGGCATGTGTTTCATAATTAAGGTTATCACCACTTTCTAATAACTTGAGTTCTATTCTTGCTTCATGGATATCAAACAATAATTGAATTGTCTCACTGATATTTAGCGAGTTAAAGTGCTGACACCTGTCGGCCCTAGGATCTTCAGCCTCAACTTTTAATAAAGTAGGACTCACTTCGTTGAATATTGTTCTTAATCTAGTTATTTCAACACGATTTGCGAGCAGTGTGCTGCTAACACCATAATAGTCTCTAATATGTTGTAACTTATCATTGATAAATGGGGTGCTCATCAGTAGTTCTCCTATTATAATTAGAATATGAATTGATTGTATATACGTTAAGCTAACTAATTTTTATTTAGTAGGTATTTCAAAAATTGAAATTAAAGGTAATTTGCCTAATTCGCCTATTTTGAATTCAATATAATTAATCTTATTAATCACAAAAATTGAATTGAAATGTTGTCTAATAAAATAAAGATATTGAAACTAAATAAAATAAGTAGTGCAGAAGAAATGATGAGATATAAAAATATTCCAATCGAATTAAAATTTTTTACTTATTGGAAAGTCCCCACGATTCCGCGAAACGTTTTTACTAGATGAACATGAGATACATCGACATTAAAAAAATTTCCATACTTGAGAGTTGAAGAGGCCTTTGATATCTTCTGCAAGAATTTGATGAGCGCTATAGTACATAAGAATTTAAATATCAGGATTTTTTTGGTTGGGTTGTCTGTAATTCATTACGCGGTAAGGAAGTAAAAATATTCGACCAATAATTAAAATTACAGCTTTAGAAATCATTAGCAGATTTATAAATTGCGACAAAATTTTTTTATATAGTCAGTAGATTTTACAGTTATCATCTTTTGTATGGTTTATTTAACAATAGAGTCTTAAAACAGAATAGATCACGTTTTGTCGTATGCTCATTTGTAAAATTTTTAAGAAAAATTTTATTTTTTATTAACTTAAGTCTTGCAATCGCCGTGAATATAAGTATAAATAGCAATGCGTTTGTGCTTTTATTTTAAGCGCTAGATTGGTACTTGGGGGACTTTGCTACTTGGTAAATCATCCGTACACAATCAGGACGTGTACTAGTTTTTTTAAAAAAACTCGCAAACATTTAAATTCGTTAACACTATTTAGAGAGGTGATAGCATAATGAAGAATTTACTTCGCAAAGTTGCCACTGTGGCTTTAGTTGTTGGTACAGCTTTATCTTTTGCTGGTTGTTCAACATGGGGTGATTCAGGTGGCTTAACAGGCCTAGGTCAAGTTGCTCGCAACACTTGCCGTCAACCAATGCCTGTTTACACAAAAGGCGCTGTAAGTCATCATTACACTAAATAATGCATTTGCATTCATTTAAGTGATAAGCTTACATGTAAGTAACAAAAGCTCGGTAAAACGGGCTTTTGTTTTATGTTGTTGTTGATTTATCTTCTAGTTCTACGCGTTCTATTTTTTCAAATTCAGTTGTAATTTTTTGTGCGGAAGTATTAATTTGATCGACATCTTGATTGGCTAAACGAATATGCTGAGATAATTTATCCATGCGCGTTTTAAATAAATCGAAATTTTTAGCAAGCTTTCTTAAGTGCTCTTGAATAATATTAACTTGTTGCCTGGTAGCATCATCTTTTAATACTGCTCTGACGGTGGTTAACACCGCCATCATAGTGGTGGGTGATACTAACCAGACTTTTTCACGTTGGGCTAATTCTACAAGTTCAGGAAAATTTGCGTGGATCTCCGCGAAAATAGCTTCCGCTGGAATAAACATCATTGCACCATCAGCCGTTTCGCCAGGAATAATATATTTTTGTGCGATATCAAAAATGTGTTTTTGAATATCTTTTTTGAATTGTTGGCGATAATTTTGTTTATCTTTTTCATTATTGGTTTCACTATTCAAACGAAATGCTTCTAAAGGGAATTTTGCATCAATCACAATGTTGCCTGTAGGCGGAGGCAAAAATAAAATACAGTCAGCTCGCATGCCATTGCTTAACGTATGTTGTAAAGAGAAACTATTTTCAGCAAGCATGTTTCGTACTAACGCAGATAATTGCACTTCGCCAAAGGCACCTCTTGATTTTTTATCAGATAAAATTTCTTGCAGACTCACTACATTAGTAGATAGCTCAGTGATACGCTTTTGTGCTTCATCAATAATGGCTAACCGTTTAATAATATCAGTGAATGTTGCAGTTGTTTTTTCAAAACCCTCCGTTAATCGTTTTTCAACTTGGCCACTAATTTCTAGCAATTTATCGTGAACGGTTTTATTGAGTTTTTCCATTTGCACAGAAATTAGTTGAGAATTTTGTGTTGTGTTTTCTGTTAATTGTTGTCTCGCATTTTGGATACCTTGCGTTAAATTTTTTAATAAGGCATCAAGGCTATCTAGTTGCTGTTTTTGTAGTCGCTGTTGAATATCATTAAATTGTTGATGAGTAGCAAGTTTAAATTCTTCTAATTTATCTCGCACATCATTATTCATGCGATAGATGGAATCTTGAAACTGTTGAAAATCTTGTTTTAATTGTTGGGATAGAGAATCAACATGTTGATGTTGATTTTGTAATAGACTTGCCATTGTTATAACCTTGTCTCGTAAATCAGAAGAAATTCGCAGCGAAAAAACAACAACGCCTGCTAAAAAAATAAGTGCGACTAATATAATAATTTCAAGCACAAACATCTTTTTATTCCCTGATCACAAAAGAAATTGACTTTATCATAAGAATTAGCAATAGGTACAATTATTATTTATAATAGGCTCAATATCGATACGATTAGGAACAACGATGAAAAAATTATTTACTTGTATGTTATTGTTTTATACTTGTTTTACTTTTGCTGCCGCAGCAGACGATATTTCCCGTTCACAACTAGTTACAGCAAAAGAGCCTGCTAATGTTTACAATAACCCTGATAAAACCATTATGGTGAGTAGAGATAAACCTCAATTTGTGATTAAACTAAATGCCAATCCAACAACAGGGTTTTCTTGGTTTGTAAAGGAATATACCCATCAAGTTTTAACCCTGGAAAAACAAGTTTATTATCCCCCTAAAGACATGGTGCCTGGACGCGGTGGTTATACTAAATTCTTTTTTAAAGTTAATTCAAGTGCGTTTCATGCGGCTTATGTTGCAAAGATTGAATTAGTTTATGCCAGACCTTGGGATATAACAAAAGGTAAGGAAGTCGAGTTCCATATTGTTACACAAAATGCGACTGAAAATGGGTAATGACAAATTATTAATTTATGCTATTGGTGATATCCACGGTCGTTTAGATCTGCTTAGCCAACTAATCGATTTAATAAAAAACGATAGATCAAAACGTAAAATTAAAACGGCGAGTTTGGTTTTATTGGGTGATTATGTCGATCGTGGTAAAGAGTCTAAACAAGTTATCGATTATATTCTTAGCCTCAAGCAAGATGACTTTGATGTTCATTGCATTAAAGGCAATCATGAACAATTATTACTGAATTTTTATCATGATTCATCCGATGCTGAGATTTGGTTTAACAATGGAGGTAAAGATACCTTACAAAGTTATGGTGTGAATGTGGAGCAAGATCTTCCTCACATACATGATGATTTTATAGAACGCTTGCCAAATAAACATTTAAAATTTTTTCAATCTTTATCGACACCCAAAGTGATTGGTGATTACTGTTTTGTTCACGCAGGCATTAGACCAGAAGTACCATTAGAAGAACAAGAAGAACATGATTTATTATGGATCCGTGATGAATTTTTAACCTCATCAACACTTCATGAAAAAATTGTGATACATGGCCACTCAATTACTTCTGAACCTGATGTTCAAACCAATCGAATTGGAATTGATACAGGCGCATTTTATACGAATAAATTAACTTGTCTTGTTTTGGGTGGCCGTAAACCACGATTTTTACAGACCACAGCTTGAACTGAATCATCTCATCAAAGATAATAACCTACTGTCAACTGTACTAATTCAGCATGGAGATCGCTGTTGAAATTTACTAGCCTTTTTATATTTATAATCTTACCTTTACAATTATTTGCTGTTACTTTCAATGCTGCAACAGGCACTATTTGGAATCAGCAAGATGCAAATAGGAAATGTCCCCTAATTTGCAAACATGAACAAGGCGCATGGACAGGGCGTTGGCAAACTTTACAGGGCTCGATGACTTCAACTTGTCAATGTCACCACCTTCACCAGACCAATAATTTTCAAAACAGCAGGTGTATTAAATTAAATATAGCAACCGGTCCAATTTGGCATGATTATAATGCAAGAAATATTTGCCCGAGAGTTTGTCATCATGTTTGGGCTCAGTGGACAGGACAATGGCAAAAAGCGACTAAAAACTTACGTGCAAATTGTGAATGTTTAAGGTGTGATAGGCATTATATTTAAGTTAAAAAATATGACTTCCTTTAGGGAAAAAAAATGAAAATTATTTCCTAATTATTTTACTTATTTTTAAATAAAGCTATTCACTAAACAACGAATTCAACGGCATTAATTTTTAAAAATTAATTTTCAGCCACGACTTGTTGTTGATGAGTTTCTTCTTTAGTTGGTAATTTATCATGATTATTTTTTTCACCCATTAATTTCTTAATTTGTGGAATTAATAAGAATAATAAAATACCTACACATAAAGTTATTAAGCCGAATTTTGAAAATGCATGCGAATACATGGCATTAGTAACAAGAGGTGAATGCGAACCTGTATTCGCTGCTAACGTTTGTCCTAAAAAGCCCGATACAGCACTTGAAACACCCGTACTAAACGCCCATATACCAAACATTAAGCCTTCATAACGTTTTGGAACTAAATGTCCCACCATTGAATTACCAATAGGTGCAATAAATAACTCACCTGATGTTTGAAATACGTAACTTAATGCCACCCAATAAAGTGCAACATAACCTAATTGATTAGCATAATGAATACCCACAGCTAAAATTAAATAACCAATACCCATTTGCATTATGGCATAGGAGAATTTAGCTGGATAAGAAGGGGATTTACCAATTCTATCTAACTTGCGCCAAACGGTACTTAAATAAGAACCTAATAGGATAACAACTAGTGCATTTAAACTTCCCACACTGGCAGCAGGTAGAACCCAATCAAATATGTGTCTATTTACATTACGCTCTGAAAATATGGGTAAGCAATTGATAGAGACCATATATAATGACCAGAATGCAACGGAGAAAAAGGTTAATACTAAAAAGGCCAATAGTTTGTTACGTTCATGCTTTTTACAAGTCATAGCAATTGTGAAAACTAATATAGCGGCACAGACTCCTAAGCCCATCAAGAAATAATTTGCTATATAAGCATATTTCAAAATACTTAATACAAGACATCCTGCAATGAGTAAAATGACGATTGTTTTTCCATATCCAGAAAAAGTATTTGTACTAGCGTGAGCAATTTGCCGAGAAACAACACATTTTTCATAGCGATGTCGATTCATAACGAAAATTAGTAAAGAAACGATAATGGATATAGATGAAAGAGCGAATGCCGCACCATAACTAAAAACTCTCACGATGATCCCACTGCCTAAGAAGGCAGCAAATGATCCAATATTGTAACCCGCATAGGATAAGGTAAAACCACTATCACGTCGGTAATCACCAGGCACGTATAATTGGCTCAATAAACAAGTGATACTTGGTACGATTAAACCAAATCCCAAGGTGATTAGTGTTAGCCCGAGATATAATAAAATTCCTTGGTGAGTGACAAGTAATAAAAAGCCAAAAAATACAGCAATGCAACCTAAATAAAATCCATTTTTATATCCTAAGTAACGTCCACTTAAAAATCCACCCAGTAATTGTGACGTAAATAATAAGGCAGTGTTAGCTGCAGCTAAAGCATAAGCATTTTGATCGCTAAAATGTAAAGCATTAGAAGCAAATAAAGCGATTAAGGCATTACAAGTAAAAAAACCAAATGTAGTAAACATTTGGCTGAAAAATATAATATAGAATCCCTTAGGGTGAGTTGATTGTTTATGTTGCTTAGCTATATTTTCACTCATCAGTAGTCCTTAACACTATTTATTACTGAATATTTTATTTACGTGGAAAGGAGTGATTATTCCTAGTATACAGGAATACAAAAGACTCGATATCAATTCGATAAACTCATCTTGCTACTTAAACTTTGCCACGTCACAGCGTCAGATAAAGTATGTATTAATATGCATTTTATATGCTCTGAAGCTTGGATCCAACTATGACATAAAACACAAAATTTTACCAGCATGTCGAATTATTTTGCTTTAGACACAAGGCACTAAAGTTTTGTCTGAATTTGTCAAATGCAACAACAATTGATAGTCTAGCTGTTTTTGAAACTAGGATAATCACAAATGACAAGTTTATTTGACGATCAAGAATCGGATTATTTAATGGAAAATCCGATGGGATTGGATGGATTTGATTTTATTGAATTTGTACCTGGCACTAACGGCAATATTAAACAACATTTACAAAAAATGGGGTTTCATATCAATGGTAAACATAAAGATTTTAATATTTTTCTATTCAAACAAGGTGATGTTAACTTTCTTATTAATGAAGATGAAAAGTCTATGGCACACCAATTTGGTAAAACTCACGGTTCCTCTGTTTCTGCAATGGGATTTAGAGTCAAGAATGCAAACTACGCTTACGAACGGGCTTTGCGTTTGGGTGCTAGAGCGTATCTTGGAGAGCGTGGTGCTAAGTCAATTGACGCACCTGCTATTTATGGTATTGGCGAAAGTTTAATTTATTTTATTGATCGCTATAGTGACAAGGATAATTTATTTATTGATGAATTTAAGTGTCATGATCTAAATACGACGACCAAGGGTGTCGGCTTATCATATATCGATCATGTCACTCATAATGTTCATCAAGGCAATATGGATGAATGGGCCATTTTCTATCAACGTATTTTCAATTTTCGTCAGATTCGATATTTTGATATTCAAGGTTCGCAAACCGGATTGATCAGTCGTGCACTTAGCAGTCCCTGTAATAAAATTCGAATCCCATTAAATGAAGCGACGGATCCTGATTCTCAAATCGAAGAATATCTGCATGATTATAACGGTGAAGGTATTCAACATATCGCAATCGGATGTCGAGATATCTATCAAGCAGTAGAAGATATGCGTTTAAATGGCGTCCGTTTCTTAAAAGTGCCTAATACTTATTATGAACAAGTCGATGAGCGGATCCCTCATCATGGTGAAAATTTAGAACGGATGCGTCGAACAAAAATTTTAATTGATGGCAATGCTGAAACCGACGAAGGTTTGTTACTGCAAATATTTACCGGCAATTTAGTCGGTCCTGCATTTTTTGAATTTATTCAACGAAAAGGTAATCAAGGCTTTGGTGAAGGTAATTTTAGAGCATTGTTTGTTGCAATGGAATTAGATCAAATTCGCCGAGGCGTGTTAAAACCAAAAGGCGAAGTTAAAATTTAACGAGGAGTGGGTAAATGAAATTAGCAACTTTAAAAGATGGTTCTAGGGATGGCCGATTAATTTTAGTCGATAAAAAATTAGAATATGCTGTAGATGCAAGCCGTATTGCACCCACTATGCAATATGCGATTGATCACTTTGAAGATTGTAAAAATAAATTAAATGATCTTTACCGTGCGCTTAATCAAGGGGACTTGCAAGAAACTTTTATTTTTAATCCAACAAAAGTTCATTCTCCTTTTCCACGCGCCTATCAATGGGCCGATGGCAGTGCTTATGTGAATCATATTGAACTAGTTCGCAAAGCCCGTGGCGCAGAAATGCCTGAGAATTTTTGGACTGATCCTTTGATGTATCAAGGTGGCGGGGATGCTTTTATTGGTCCTTATGATCATATTGAAATGGCTGATACTGATTGGGGTATTGATTTTGAAGCCGAAGTTGCCGTGGTGACTGATGATGTGCCAATGGGGGTGAGTGTTGCAAATTCGCGTTCGCATATCAAATTGATTATGCTAGTGAATGATGTGTCATTGCGAAATTTAATTCCTGCTGAGTTAGCTAAAGGGTTTGGTTTTTTTCAATCAAAACCAGCGAGTAGTTTTTCACCTGTCGCTGTAACACCGGATGAGTTGGGTGATGCCTGGGATGGGATGAAAGTTCATCTTCCGATTTACAGTCATATTAATAATGAGTTATTTGGTAAACCGAATGCGGGTGTTGATATGACGTTTGACTTTCCAACACTGATTGCTCATGCCGCTAAAACGAGGTATTTACGGGCAGGTTGTATTATTGGTTCGGGTACTGTTTCAAATCTTGATCGTTCACAAGGTTCATCTTGTTTAGCAGAGAAAAGAATGCTTGAAAAAATCAATAAGGGCAATATTACCACACCCTTTCTACAGTTTGGTGATCGTGTCAAAATTGAAATGTTGGATAACAATGGTCAAAGCATTTTTGGCGCGATTGATCAACAAGTCGTGCAATATGAGTCTTGATAATTTTGTCAATTGGCATTTTGAAAAATTAAAAAAGCAACTTCGGTTGCTTTTTTTTCAAGTTGTGCTATACCTTAAATACTAATAAATGAATTAAAAAATAGGCTTGACGTAGTATAGATTGCATATGTCAAAAAACAAATTCGAACATGTGTCAAGTAAAAAAAATTATTTATTTTTATTTTTTGGAAAAAATTCAGTAGCTTTTCCCTTTTGTAAAAATAGAGTATTAAAAACCCTTTTAAATGAGAATGTTATATCTTACTATTTTATTATTCTGTCAAGCTATTCTTCAACAACGATTTATTCCTTTAAAAGTCTGTGCAAAATTGCAATTTTCGACGTGTAAAATGAAGAGATATTTAATATACACCAAGCATTTATCCTATTCATGTATATACTTACTATATACGGTAATCGAAGTGGGTAATGTAGAAATCGATTACTGGTTAATCTAGTGTAGATGTATTTTGAGGTTGTTATGTCTAGCGAAAGTAAAATAGTGACGGGTGTTGTGCAGGCGCCAAACTTTATTTTAAGTGAGAAGGTGGATTACTTTTGGCTAAATAATAGTTTATTCCAAAGTAATAAATTTAATCCATCAATTTTAATTGATAATAAAATTTTTCATACAAATTTTGTTTATGATTTTGATACTTATCTCACTTTCAATAATCCAACAATTGATAATTTAAATATTCAGGATAATTTTTTCTTTCCTGGATATGGTTTTATCGTCCATTATGCTGAAGATAGTCAGGCTGTTATTTATAAATTTTATGACGAAGATGGATCATGGGAAGGTCGTGGTGCTACCAATACCAAACTTGCAGTTGAGGACGATGAAAAAGTTAATGACTCTAGTGCTGGGGAGACTATTAAAAAAATACAGGGTTTAACGGGTAATGATGTTATTTTAACAACTGAAATGACTGAAAATGATCTATTGTTAACTGACTTTAATTACAACAATATTTTTAATCAATTTGAATTTACCCTACGTTACGAAAAGCAATACTATAATATAAGTTTTGAGCCTTATACTATTTCTGATAGTACTGGATTATTTCGATTCTCAACAGAAAGTACTGAGTCACTCTCTTCAGCCTCGCATTTATTTGAGCTTTCTGAATATAAAGTGAAACCCATTATTTTTGAGTTTGATTCTAACAGTTTATTATTAACAGATCGTAATTTTACCGATTCGAAGCTAGAAAACACAACCTCAACTTCTAGTTCGTCTAGTAGTCGTCGTTCTGATGTGAACTCTGAACAATCAGGTGGTATTTATTCTGGAGAGGAAGAAGGTGTATCTATACAACCCACTCTCGATAACACTTCCTCAACTTCAGAAAATACAGTACCAGTTATTGTTTCAAGTAAAACAGTAAATGTTTTTGAAAATTTAAAAGATGTGGTTAATATCCAAGTTAACGATAAAGATGGCGACTCACTGACTTACAGTATTGTGGGTGGGGCTGACTCATCTCATTTTACTATCAATGCTAATAGTGGCCAACTCAGTTTTATCTCAGCGCCTGATTTTGAAAATCCCAAAGATGCAGGGAATGATAATAATTATTTAGTTGAAGTGAGTGTTAATGATGGTAAAGGAGGAACAGCAAATCAATTAATCGAAGTGATAGTGCAAAATATTAATGACGCGCCTATTGCTGTTAATGATAGTGCTAATGGAGTTGAAAATAAGCCAATATTAAACATAAACGTACTTGGCAATGATATCGATCCTGACGGCGACGCTATAAAAGTCATTTCCGCAAATGCTAATAACGGTTCTGTGGTTATTAACTTGGATGGAACTATAAATTATTTTCCAAATCCACTTTTTACTGGAACTGATAAAATTAATTATTCAGTATCTGATGGGAATGGTGGTTCTGCATCTGCTTTCGTTTTTATTAACATCCAACCTAATACTAATCCTGTCGCAAATAACAATAGTGTATCTACGAATGAAGATGTTGCACTGGTTATTAATGGGGCCACGTTATTAAGTAACGATACGGATGTGGATTTAGATACACTGAGTATTTCTG
>CAYGUK010000111.1:0-12715 GCA_964352985.1 uncultured Legionellales bacterium | reverse complement strand
TTCTATTAAAACAATTCAGTTATTATTTTACGCAAAAGGCAAGACCTATTCTTAAACAAGCATATAAACACGCAGGCAAAGTTAAAATACAACCCAATTTCATGCCTAGACTAAAAAATGAATACAAATCTGAGTTTTCTAAATCTAAAGCATTACGCAATTCTTTTACACCACCAAAACGCTATTATCTTGATGGAAAATATGAAGATTGTTATCTCACACGTAAAGAATTAGCCAGCATTATTTTATTATCACAAGGTTTCACTTTCTCTGAAATTGGCCGTAAAATAGGGATTTCTGAAAGAACAGCTTATGATCATGTCATGCATGTAAAAGATAAACTAAATTGCCGTAGTCGTATTGATTTAATTAATAAATTACAAAAACTTCAAATTATGCCTAACTTTGAAAAACAATTACAAGAACAAGATGACATTAACTTATTTAAGCAAAAAACTGAAAAATGGCTTAATGAGCTACAAAA
Source organism: uncultured Legionellales bacterium (assembly GCA_964352985.1). Lineage (GTDB taxonomy): Bacteria > Pseudomonadota > Gammaproteobacteria > JAHCLG01 > JAHCLG01 > CAYGUK01. The sequence goes on along the minus strand of CAYGUK010000111.1, from coordinate 12,231 downwards.
GTCTAATCCCAACTTAAGTGATTTCACCGAAGAACTAAGACAAGCTTTTATCGACAAAGAAATAGTAATCGATTGACTTTTGCAATATTACAATTGTTTAAACTAACTGATCACTGTGGGATTTTAATAAATCCCACAATAGATTGATATCTTCCTCGCTCACATTTGTTTGCCCCAAAACTACACGTAAAGTATAGCAATTATTTAGTTTTGTATGCGTTAAATAAACTTGCCCGGTATTGTTTAAGGACTCTAATAATTTCTCATTTAAATTGTTGAGTTGCGTTTGATCTTCAATATGTGGAGGATGATAACGAAAACAAATTAAGTTAAACTGATAAGGTGCTAACAGTTCATAATCCTGACTCGTTTCAATCTTTTTAACAAATTTTCGCACCAATTCTAAATGAAAATTTAGCTTATCACAAAGACCATTCACCCCATAATGACGCATTACAAACCATAATTTCAGCGCTCTAAATCGACGACCCAATTGAATCCCCCAATCACGATAGTTATCAACTTGCCCATCTTCTTTTGTTCTTAAAAACTCAGGTGTTAAGCCAAATGAATTTAATAATGCATTCTTATCTTTAATATAAAAAGCGGTGCAATCAAAATTGGTAAACAACCACTTATGTGGATTAAAAACAAAACTATCTACTAAATTTATAGCTTCACTATAATGTTGAAATTGAGGCAAGATTAATGCGCTACCAGCATAGGCCGCATCAACATGACACCATATATTATAACGTTTGCAAAGTGTGGCAATCTCTAGAATGGGGTCGATGGCAGTAGAACTCGTCGTCCCAAAAGTTGCCATGACAAATAATGGGGTTTTTCCAGCTGCTATATCTTGTTCAATTTCCTGTTTTAATAAATCTACTCGCATAGCAAATTGCTCATCAACTTCAATCTTTTTTAAATTTGCCAAGCCAATTCCCGCTATTTTAACTGCTTTATCAGCAGCAGAATGGGTAATTGTGCTAATATGTCATTTGGTTGACACTGCGCTCTTACTGGATATTGAGCGATATTTTCTAAGTAATCGGCCATCCAATCAACAACGTCATGAGCATGTTGACGAAATTCTTTCTCATTCATTTTACCACCACGATTTAAATTTCATTGCGATTCTAATGCTTATCATTCATTCCAACAACTTAAGCTTAAGCATCGATTGATTCAAAATAAACTCTCAGATAAATTAATATATAATTGTTTTAATTCAATATGTTAACACACCTAGTAGTTGTCATATTCCCTTAACCTTAAATTGTTATAATATAACTATCGATGTTGTTATTACCCCCTGTGTGAATAAAATTAGGAATAAAATGAAAGCTAGAATACCCGCTCCTACTTACTTTGAAAAATCAGTAACAAAAGAAGTAGACAAAATCATAAAACCTATCAAAAATTTATTAGGTATTAACTATTTCAACATGACAAAACTCTATTGGAATAGTAAGGGTTTTTGCCTAAGCAACAGTAAAGAATGGTTGGAATATTTCGAACAACACAAGTTAAATGAAGAAATGCTTGGCTGCCCAATTCCTATTGCAAAAAACTTATTTTGTGAAAACGAACTCGATAAAAATACACCTTTTTATAAAAATGTTATTCAAACTATGAATGAAAAATTTGATTTTACACAGCTTTGTACTGTGGCATTTTATCACGCTGGTGCAACTTGTCTTTATTCATTTGGCGTACCAAGTTCAGTAAAAAACTTTACTCAAACTTTTTTAACCAATCAAGATTATATCAAACAATTTACTTATTATTTTTCTGAAAAAGGTAGCAATCTTTTAGAAAGAGCGCGTAAAAATGCTCAACTTATCGATATCAGTGCATTTGATCCTCAATTAATTAAAAATACGATATTAGATTCATTTAAAGAAAAATTCGATAAATTTAACTCTCTGCCTAAAACTAAACGATATTACATGCATGGCGAATATGACGAACTTTATCTCACCAAGCAAGAATATAAATCGCTACGACTCTTACTAAGAGGCTATCCTTTCACACAGATAGCAAGTCAACTAAATATTTCAGAAAAAACTGCATATGAATATATTACAAATGTCAAAACAAAATTAGGTTGCCAAACAAAATCAGAATTATTAAGACGTTTTGTTGAACTCGATATAATGCCCCGTGAGTTTGACACTTTTTCAATAACGAACTCAACCTATTTTGATGAACGCTCAGATCATTATCTCGCCTTCATTAAGAAAAACTTACCCGATGTCTACCTGCTATTAAACAATTGTATCGAAGAATTGAAAAACGAATATGGCGAAATTTAAAACCGCTTAGGGAATTAATAGAAATCCAACTCACATGGCTCGATACATACACTTTAAATCAATTTAATGTCTTTTTTATTGTCAAGATATCAATCAAAATTTATTAGGTCTATAATTTTATCCCATTCGAATAATGAATAGTTAAACCAAATTTATATGAAATCAGCTAAGAAAATTATACCGCGAGAAAAACATTCCATTTCACGCACCAACATTAGCGAACATGCGCTTAAAGTATTATATCGTCTTAGAGAAAATGGCTATCAAGCTTATCTTGTAGGTGGTGGTGTGCGTGATCTCTTGCTAAAACGAGAACCTAAAGATTTTGATGTTGCCACAGATGCTAATCCAGATGACATCAAAAAAATATTTCGCAATTGCCGTCTGATCGGTCGACGTTTTCGCCTTGCCCACGTTTACTTCAACAAAGAAATCATCGAAGTTGCCACTTTTAGATCCAATAATGCAATGGAAGATGATTCACGACGCGAATTAAGTGACTCAGGCATGATCATCCGAGATAACGTTTATGGCTCGATGGAAGAAGATGCCTGGCGGCGTGATTTTACGATTAATGCCTTATATTATGATATTTCTAATTTTTCGATTATTGATTTTACGGGGGCCATTAAAGATTTAAAAAAGAGAATTTTACGTTTAATCGGTGATCCAGAACAACGCTATCGTGAAGATCCTGTTCGTATGTTACGAGCTGTGCGTTTTAGTGCAAAACTTGAGCTTAATTTACATCGCGCAACCGAAGCCCCTATCATCAAAATGCATCATCTACTGAATGAAGTCTCAACAGCCAGACTCTTCGAAGAAACATTAAAATTATTTCATGGTGGTCATGCTCGTGAAACTTTTGACTTATTGCGCAAACTTCAATTATTTAAATATTTATTTCCACAAACTGAAGAAGCATTAAATGATACTGATGGCAAGCACACCATGAATTTATTGCAAACTGCATTTAAAAATACCGATGAACGTATTCGCGATGATAAACCTGTTACACCCGCATTTTTATTCGCTATCTTATTATGGAAACCATTACTATATTACATCGAAACCTACTGTGATAAAGGACATCATGAGGCAGAAGCAAGAGATATTGCCATAGAAAAAGTTATCGAAGAACAAATTAAATCAATTACTATTCCAAGACGCTTCTCATCGATGATGCGTGATATCTGGAAATTACAATATCGTTTGCCAAATCGACAAGGTAATCGTGCTTATCGTATACTATCTCATAAACGTTTTCGTGCTGCATATGACTTTTTAGTCATCCGTGCTGAACATGATCCAGAGTTATTAGATTTAGCAAGATGGTGGACTGAATTTCAATATGTTTCTGAAAAAGAAAAAACCGCCATGATTAAAAATCTTAAAAGCAAATCATCTAAGACCAAACGACGTAAAATTAACAAGGCGGCGAATAATGACTGAACGTGCTTTTATTGCATTAGGCAGTAACCTCGATGATCCTATTCAGCATGTTAAATCAGCTATCACCGATATTAAAAAACTGCAAAATGTTAAATTAATTTCAACCTCACATCTCTATCAAAGTTCTCCCGTGGGCCCTCAAGATCAACCAAATTTTATTAATGCTGTTGTATTAGTTGAAACCATTTTAACTGCACATGAATTATTGAAATCACTTCAACAAATTGAAGAACAACATGGCCGAGAACGCAAGGGCAAGCGCTGGGGGCCACGAACACTTGATCTCGATTTAATCTTATATGGCAAAAAATCAATCTCCACGCCTTGTTTAATTGTACCTCATCCAGAAATTTATAATCGTTCCTTTGTATTATTACCATTATTTGATATTGAACCTAAATTAATTTTCCCGGATGGAAAATCATTGAAAAAAATCATCTCAACTTGTAATGTAGAAGGAATTCACCCCATTAATTAGACAGGAGTCAAATAATGAGTAGCACATTTTCAAGCAAACAATTTCAAACTGACCCTCACCTTACCGAAGAAAAATATCAAGAATTATATAAACTCTCCATCAATCACCCTGAAAAATTTTGGGTAGCCATGGCTAACGAATTAATCCATTTCGAAAAACAATGGCAAACCGTATTTTCTGGTAGCTTAAACGAAGGCAATATAAAATGGTTTGAAGGCGCAGAGTTAAACGTTTGCTACAATTGTGTTGATAGACACCTTGCTACATCAGCAAATAAAATTGCCATGTATTGGCAAGGAGATAATTCCGAATTAAAAAAAGCGATCACGTATCAAGACCTCTATGAAAACGTTTGTAAAATGGCCAATATATTAAAAAAATATGGGGTTAAAAAAGGAGATCGTGTTTGTATCTATCTTCCTATGATCCCAGAAGCAATTTATGCCATGCTTGCTTCAGCAAGAATTGGTGCTATTCACACTGTGGTATTTTCAGGATTTTCACCGCAATCGCTCGCTGCTCGAATTGATGATGCCAAAGCAAAAATAGTAATTACTGCTGATAGTAGTTGTCGTGCGGGTAAAATGCTTGCGTTAAAAAATGCAGCAGATGAAGCCATTAACTTTACAGCAACCAAACCTAAATTATTAGTCGTAAAATCTTATCAAACCGAAATCACTTGGCATGAAAAACAAGATATCGATTATTTCCAAGAATTATCACAAGTCAGCGCCGAATGTCCTTATGAAATCATGGCCGCAGAAGATCCTTTATTTATTTTATATACCTCAGGATCAACAGGGAATCCAAAAGGTGTCGTTCACACTCAAGCAGGTTATATCACCTATGTTGCGACAACATTTAAATACGTCTTTAATCATCATCCGGATGATGTATTTTGGTGTAGCGCTGATATTGGTTGGATTACTGGGCATAGTTATATTGTTTATGGTCCTTTTGTAAGTGGTGCAACAAGTGTTATTTTTGAAGGTGTGCCTAACTATCCTGATGCCAGTCGACTCTGGCAAATTATCGATGAATATAAAGTTAACACATTTTATACGGCACCCACATTAGTTCGAATGTTAATGCGTGAAGGTGAAAAATATTTAGAAAACTCAGCGCGTGATAGTTTGAGATTAATGGGGACAGTTGGTGAGCCGATAAATCCAGCAGCATGGCAGTGGTTTTATCAAGTTGTTGGTAAAGAAAAATCGCCCATAGTCGATACTTGGTGGCAAACAGAAACAGGTGGGATAATGATCACACCATTACCAAATTGTGGTAAATTAAAACCGGGTAGTGCCACTCGCCCATTTTTCGGTATCGAGCCTGCATTGCTTGATGATAATGGCGATGAATTATTAAATGAAGCAGAAGGTAATTTAGTTATTAAGCAAGCATGGCCTTCAATGTTACGTACTGTTTTTGGCGATCATCAACGCTATTTAGAAACCTATTTAAACGTATTTGAAAATTATTATTTTACAGGTGATAGTTGTTATCGTGATAAAGACGGTGATTATTGGATCCGAGGTCGTATTGATGATGTTATTAATGTATCAGGTCATCGTTTAGGTACGGCAGAAATAGAATCAGCTATTGTCAAACATCCTCACATTGCAGAAGCCGCTGTGGTCGGTGTTCCAGATGAAATTAAAGGTCAAGGTATTTATGCCTTTATTACGCCCATGAAAGATTTTACGCCAACACCAGAAACACTGTCAGAATTAAATCAATTACTGCGCAAAGAAATCGGCCCGATTGCTAAAATCGATCATAGCCAATTTTGTCAGGCTTTACCTAAAACACGTTCAGGAAAAATTATGCGCAGAATACTGCGCAAAATTGCGAGCAATGATTTTGCAGAATTAGGTGATACCTCTACCTTAGCAGATGATTCTATTATTCAAGAGCTCATTGAAAATCGGAAAAGAACATAGTGAATAGCACAACAAAATTTATTTTGTTGTTACTTTTTCTATCTGTTATAGGGCAAATTGCCAACGATATTTATTTACCTTCACTGCCTTTTATTGCGAAAAATCTACAAAGTGATGTAACAACCGTGCAATTAACCTTAACGGTGTTCATGATTGGTTTAACAGTTTCGCAATTTTTTTATGGCAGTTTAAGTGATGCCTTCGGACGTAAAATACCTTTTATTATCGGTATTGTTCTCGTTTTCATTGGTAGTTTAATTTGTTTAATAGCAAATCAAATTAACACGCTTATGATAGGTCGGCTTATTCAAGGTATTGGCGCCGGTGCTAGCATTACGATTACTCGAGCAATGATGCGTGATCATTTTAGTAAAGAAGAGCTTGCTCGACATAATTCTTTTATGGCTCTCGCGAGTATCGGTATCTTAGCAATAGCGCCGACGATTGGTGGCTATTTACAACAATATTTTAATTGGCGCGCCAATTTTTTATTTTTGCTGATATATAGTTTGATCAGTTTCCTGATATTAGTATTTTATATCTCAGAATCAAATCAACATCGTGATGTTAAGCATATAAAAATAAAAAATATATTACAGAATTATCTTAGTTTACTTAGCGGAAGATATTTTATGGGTTATGCGCTCTGCCCTTTTTTTGCATTTGCTGCGTTTGTCGCATGGGTCGCATCAGGTCCGATTTTATTACAAAAAACACTTCATTTATCCCCTGTTGAATATGGCTGGTGTTATTTTATTACGGCCTGTGCTTTTACGTTAGGTGCCTTAATTAATCGCCAAGTTGTGAAAAGATTTTCAATCAATAAGATGATCTTATTTGGTATTGGGATTTTATTCTTGAGCAGTGCTTTACTCCTACTCTTTTATTTCTTGGGCTTTATTAATGTCTATGTGATTGTTATCCCTGCTTTTATTTTAGTATTAGCTGGTAGTTTTATTTTTCCGAATAGTTCGGCAGGCGCCTTTGACAAAATTCCCCACATGGTAGGTGTCGGTGCCGCACTTTTTGGTGGTTTGCAAATATTAGGTGGTGTCATAGCAAGTAGTTTAATTGCTGTATTGCCTTCGACAACTCAACTTCCAATGGCCATTATTATTTTAATAGCCAGCCTATTTTTATTTTGTTGTTTTTATTTTATTATTATTCGTGCTGATAAATAATATTTTTTAGTGATACGAAAATAACTTTCTCACATCAATTGCGCTACGTGCTTCAACATCTGTCATCCCATCTCTGACATGACTATTGGGAGGATTAGCAGCATAAAAACGATACAAATTATAAAAATAATTTTCGACCTGTTGTAACGATAGACCATTAAAACTCGGATCATTAGCATTAAAAACTTCTTCCGCTCTTTTTCCTGCTTTTTCTTGTATTTCTAAATCTTTAATCATGTCTTCCATAACATGAGAAACTTGTTCTTCATCTTCTAATTTGCTTAACATCTCAGACATCGTTGCTCCGACTTCAGCATCAACTGTCTTCTCCATTTCATCTACTTCACTTGGTGAAGGATCGACAATTAATTCTCCAGTCTTAGGATCAATCATTTTTAATATTACTTCAAAACTACCATCTTCATCCCCTGGCATTTTTATTCTCCTTATTAAATGGATTGTTCAAACGTTAACATAAAAATATTAATGAAATATTTCAGATCAAACTCATGGATTTTTAAAATTACCTAGACAGATAATGGATAAAAATGTCCGTGCAATCCAAAGGGGATATAAAAACTTAATGGAATTTTTGCAATTTGTGATAGGGTTGATGCTTGCAATATAAGTAAAAAAGAATAGTTTTTTACAGTATCTAATACAATTGACATGACAACACCATCATCTTCAGCTGCAGAATTAGGGTTGGCAACAAAGACAGGTTCACCAACATAACAATGATTTTCTTGCCAAATTGTAATGTTATTTAATTTTAAGTCATATTTGATAATTTGATTAAAAAATTTATCCTCCTCAATTGCTAGAGAATAAATATATCGATATTGATTTCTGCATGCTAACGATTTATTAATATTGGGAAACTCTGCACACAACTCAAATAAATTTATTTTTGTTACCGATTTTTTTATTCGATTTATCTCAAATCGTTGAATTGTTGAATTAGGTGGTAGATTATCTGAATTCTTAAGATAATTGAAATAAAAATAATGATAGATATTGGCATGCTCTTTGTAACAAACCATATCAATGATTACATCATTATTGACTTCAAAAGCATTTACATTATGCAAGCACAAAAATGGTTCGCTAGGAATTTCTGTTATGCTGCCATCCCTTCTATCGACTAGAATAAAATTCGTTTCTTGATTGCTATCCCAATATAAACTTTCAATAAAACTAAAATTGGGTGAGATTAATTTGTAGCGATTGATTTTATAAGGCGTTTTAAACAATATGATAAAATTTTCTGTTAAGGCAAAACTGTGAAAATAAAATAAATCCCGACTAATATAATTTGCAATGACTTTGCTTGAATTGCAGGCTGTGTCAATTTGATATATACAATATGTTATCTTACGTCCAATTTTAATCCCTATATTAATTGTGGTTTTTGCCAAACGATCATAAATAGGATGAGCAGAATTAATATCAAAGCCAGTTAAATCCATCTCAGTTGATAATGTTTCAAGATTCTCACTATCAAACTGATAATGAAGTGGTGTCTCTGTTAAGGCGATAAAATGATCTTTTAATTTTAAAACATTCACATTGCAATTATCATATTGTGGAATATGGCGTAATTGCTGAAACCAATGTTTTAATTTTTTAACCGTATTCATCTTGGCGTGTGTGGCAAATTCGTTATAAGCCAAACGCTGTTCGCGAATACTATTAGTATATTGTTTTGTTAAAATAAATCGATTACAAAAATCAACTCGTCCAGCTTGTATTCGAAACTTTTTGAGCATCGCAAAACCATCAAACCAATGATGGAATTGTTTGTTATTAAGCTCAAATAAAGCAGGTCCATTACTAATAAAATAACCATTCAACCAGATCGGTATCTCACCTTGATACGTTAAATCATTTAGTTGATATTCATGACAAAGTGATTGAAAACCAACGAGAAAAGACTTTGTGCTATCTGACATAAAGTATAATGCCTCAAAATACACCAATAATATAGCATTTAAAGATTAAACAAGCTTGGAAGTCAAGCAAGCGCTAGACAGTTTGTACTTGCATCTTATATGTATATAAAAAACAGGATTAACGACTATACTGAATATTGAGAGGTATAAAATCTTGGGTGACATTATGGACATTGAATTTAAAAAACATTATTTCGATTCTGATATTTCGGTTTCCATTAATCTAACAGATAAATTAAAACAAGCAGCGAATGAACATTGCTATATTACTTTACGATATTTTTACGATAAGTTACAAAAAAAATATCGTTTAGCTGATGATGTTGAGATTGTGAATTTAGTTGTTCAAGAAGAGAAAAGAAACATTTCCCGAGTCAAAAATTTTACCATAGATAGTTCATTTTATAATGGTGATTTTTCAGCAAGGGAAAATGATGCGCTTCATATTGCTTGCAGCTTATTACCCGATTTAAAACTGAGACGAAAAATTATGAATTAATTCACGGAGGATTCTATCCATGCTAAGCCTAACTAAGAAACTATTGTTCACATTAATTTGTGCGATGACAATAATTTTTAGCCCCACTTATGCAACTCGTATCGTTGACATGATGTTCACGCCAACCGTAGAAGTAATACAACAACAAACGGAAGTAGGTATTGGTTTACAAGTTCAAGCACAATTAGTAAAAGATGGCCCGATTGTAGATAAAGGTATTTATTGGGAATTATTATCAAGTGAAAAAGATTTTGAAGGTAATTATAAAAAGATACTTTACTCATCTAACGCGCGCCCCTATTTTAATGTCCCTGCCGGGGATTATATGATTCGTGCAAGATATGGTTATTCCTCAACGATTGAAAAAATACATTATGATCCAAAATCTAAAAAAGCGATTACCATCAATTTAAATACCGGTGTGATTCGCTTAGAAGCAATTTTAGATAATGGCAAAGATATTACTCATGGAATGCAATGGATTGTGAATGATGCTACCCCGAATATTGCGGGTGAATATTTGCGAATTGCTTCAACGAGTCGAGCAAATCCAATGTTTCAATTAAAAGCAGGGAAATATCAAATTGTCGCGAAAATTGGTGCATTTTCAGAATCACTCGAGGTGGATATTCAAGCAGGTAAATTAATTGAAGAAAAAATCAAACTTGCTGCTGGCTTTCTTCGACTTAAAGCAATCGCAAGTAAAAATGGTCAACTAATCGATGATGGTGTCTATTGGACGCTATTCTCAAAAGAACCTGATTTAAAAGGTAAACATAAACAACTCGCTACGCAATATGGTCGCAATGGCGTAGCAATTTTAATTGCACCACCCGGGGATTATTTATTAAAAGCAACTTACGATAAAGCGGTTAAAGAAATTAATGTTACCGTTAAACAAGGTGAAATAATTGATAAAACTGTCAACTTAGATGCAGGTTCAATCCGGCTTCATGCAATAAATAAGAAAAATAACACTTTGCTCACGCAAGTCCGTTGGAAAGTAAAGAATATGACACCAGACCCAAATCAATACTACAAATATGTTGCTTATTCTTCACAAGCAAATCCGATTTTTGTATTAAATGCCGGAACATATATTGTGGAATTAAGTTACGGTAATATTAAGAAAGAGCAAAAAGTAAATGTGGTTGCAAATAAATTGCAAGATATTAATATTTCATTAGACTAATTAACAATCAGAGAATTAGGTAATATCATGCTTAAGCTATATTGCTATCCAAAAATGTTTGGTTTACCCGATAATAATCCGTTTGGATTAAAAGTGGATACTTTTTTAAGATTAGCTAAAATCGATTATGAAATAATTAATACGATTAATACTGAAAATGTTCCTAGAAAGCAATTACCCTGCATCGAAATTAACAACAACGTGATATCTGATAGTAATAAAATTATTAACTTTTTAACTCGGGAATTTAAGATTGAATTAAATAATCATTTAACGCCACTACAAAATAATATTGCTTTTTTAATAACAAGAACCTTGGATTGTAACTTGTATTGGATAATGTCTTATTCCCGTTGGCAAGATGATCGCTTTTGGCCATTATTTAAGGCTGCCTTTTTAAAATTCTACCCAGATATTAATGATGAGTCCTTAGATAAGGGCAGAAAATATAATACGGAGCGCTATTACTATCAAGGAATTGGACGTTACGATGTGGCAGAAGTTTATAACTCAGGCCTTAACGATTTACAAATTATAGTCAATCTACTCGATAACAATCGTTTTATTTTTGGTGACAAATTCTCTACTATTGATGCAACAATTTATGGTTACCTTGCTAACATCTATTATTTTGAAATAGATACGCCTTTGCGAGAATATCTCATTAAAAACGCAAAGTTAACAAGGTATATAAACAATATCAGAAGTTTATTAGATTATTAAAGTCCCATTTATTTGATGTTCATCAATTCATTGTGTTGCAATTGATCTATAGAAAAACAAAATCAAATATTAATATACCTTTATTATGTTAAAATAAAAACAAGCCAGCATTTTCTATGAAGTGTTTGTAATTACCCATGAAAAATTTACCCGAAAATAAAATTTTTTCCGTAATTTAATCATAAATAAATAAGTTATTTTCCAGATCCTCTCCAAAATAGCTTATATAAGTCCATGCTAAAAATATTCAACTCCAGAAATAATCACTGAATAATTTTAATTCAAAAGTCAACCCATAAGGAAAACCAAAATGGCAAGCAGAAACCCTTTTTCAAAAAAGTCGAATAATGAAAAATTCGATAAGGAAATTTGGATTTTTATCATTCAATTAATTGACATCGTTGAAAAAAAATATCTCAATTGCAAAGTAAACTGGAATGCTCCTGCTTTAAGTCTTCAATTAATCAATATTGAAGGGGATATAAAAATACTT
>CAYGUK010000110.1:0-12758 GCA_964352985.1 uncultured Legionellales bacterium | reverse complement strand
CGGGAACAAAAAAATCAGAATTTCTCTAATTCAGATCCGCGGAATGTGGGTTACATAGCTATATATTTATCAATTATTCCAATTGTTATAATCACAACATTTACTATTCTTGCAATATTTTATAACAAAAAATTGTGATGCTATTTATTAGATAGATCAAGTTCAGATGATCAAAAATATGGGAAAATTGTAGAAATATTAAAAAGTATTCCCTCTATAAAAGGATATGGTTTAGAGGAGAACTATACAAAAGAATTTGAGAGAATTGAAAAAAAATCATGTATAGAAAATTATAGATTTACTTTTTCTTCAGGTTTATTTCAAACCATAGTAGGCTTAATTTCACAGTTTATAATAGTTGGTATGTTGGTTGTTGGTGCGCCACTAGCAGTCTATGGTCTAATCTCTATGGGGGCATTGATCGCATGTATTATTATTTCTTGGAGATTGATTCCACCAATACATAATATATTATCTTTATGGTTGCGTCATCAAGACTTCATCATTGCAAAAGAAAAATTGGATGAATTCAAGAAAATAAAACAAATCGAAAAAGTAAATCATAGTTCACATTACGATGGTACAGTTGTTTTAAATGATGTAGGTTATTCAATATTAAACAATGGACAATTCATTATAAAAAATCTTAACTTAGTTTGTTCGCCTGGTAAAGCCGTATATGTTACTGGATTAAATGAATTAGAAAGTACTTTACTTGTGAGATTATTACTCGGAACTTATATCCCACAGCAAGGGGATGTTGTTATTGATGGTATTCATGTTCATCAATATGATAGTGAAGAATTAGTGAAACATATTGCATATTTATCATTTGAAGAGTGTATTATCAATGGAACAATTCGGGAAAATATTGCTAGATTTAATTCTAGTTGTGATAAATCTATAAGTAACTTATGTCATTTGTTACATCTAGATGAGGAAATAGAAATTTTAGATCAAGGATATAATACTAAAATTGGTGGAAAAAATGAAGAACTATTAACGATAAATATGAGACAAAGAATTAACATTGCTCGGGCATTACTTAATAAGCCAAAAATAATAATATACTATTATGCTGAAAAATCATTTGATATAAAATCTTATCATGCAGTTTATACAATTCTTGCAAAACTTAAACCTAATACAACGATGATCATTTTCTCAAATGATAATAACATTATTAGCTTGGCTGATCTAAAGCTGGATTTAAGTGAAGGAAAAATTAGTGTGAACCCTAGATTTCAAAATAAGAATTTTTTGATTGAGAGTGTCAGGTAATATGAATAAATCAGAACTAGAGTTGGATTTAAATCAACATATTTATAATGTTAAAGCACATTTGGCCGATAATCACTGCCAATTATCTGAAACAAGTTTATCATCAATTGTTGCTTTGCTGTATTTGTTAAAACCTTCTGAATTAGATAATATAAAATCAATATATCATAAAATATCAAACTCAAATTCAGATAGTCCTGAACACTGTGTAATAAATATAATGTGTCGTTTTAATTATATCGCTATTGAAGTAGATACAACCCAATCTCTACAAACAATTGAGTATCCTTGTTTAATTATTAATAATAGAAAAAAGAAGAAGCAAAATTTACATATATTATATCGAAAAGAAGATAAGATATTTAGATATGATGTTGAGAATGACACTCATAAAGCAATAACGAATTTAGAAACAAAAGATAAAATATATAAGTTTGCAGAGTTCAATGAAGATGACTTCGAGTTAGCAGTTAGAAATAGAACTTTGTTAGAAACAACTTGGTTTAATGCTTTAATTAAGCGGTTCCGATCTTTTTTTATAGAGTTTCTTTTACTTTCATTAGTGCTGCATTTATTATCATTGGCAATTCCAATATATGTTTTACTGGTTTACGATAAAGTTATTTACACAGGAAATATAAATACATTATTATATTTAACTGCTGGTGTGACAATTGCATTAGTAGCTGAATCATGTTTGAAATATATTCGAACTAAAAATATAGCGTGGTTAGGATCGAGGGTTGATAATATTGTAAACACATCAGTTATTGAAAAACTACTAAGTTTAAAATTGACTACTGTTGAAAGTGCACCAATTGCATCGCAGATTGCGAGGATAAAATCATTTTCTACTTTAAGAGATTTTTTCACGGGACCTATTTTTACGACATTATTGGAACTTCCTTTTACTATAATTTTAATTTTTATCATTGGTTTAATTTCAGGTTGGTTAGTTCTCATTCCCTTATTTGCGATATTGGTGTATTTAATTATTGGATTACTAGCCTATAATAAGCTAAAAATATTAATTAAAATTACAGCAACAAATAATACTGAAAAGCAAGCATTATTAATTGAGATTTTAGATAAAATTAACTCATTGAGATTTATAGGGTTAACAAAATATTATATTGTTAAAATTCAACAACTATCATTACAATATAAATCGATTAATTTCAGGTCACTTTTTTTTACACATGTTATAGACTGTGTTGTACGAGGTGTTTCTATACTCGCAGCCATTTTGACTGTGATGATAGGGGTGATGATGATCTGGAATGCGGCTATTACGCCTGGCTCACTAATTGCAAGCTTATTTATACTTTGGCGAGTTCTCTCACCAATACAATATTTTATTTCTAGTATTAGTCGAGTCGAAAAGCTTAAAAAAAGTATACAGCAAGTTGATAATTTTATGGACTTAGATTCCGAATTTAATCAAAGAATCGATCGAATTACGCATAAAACTATTTATGGGAATATTAAAGCAATAAATCTGAGTATCTACTACACAAAACTAAGCAACTTAATTATTCGCAATTTAAGTTTTGATATAAATGAAGGCGAATGTGTCGCTGTTATTGGTAATAATGGTTCAGGTAAAACAACCTTGTTAAAATTAATGAATGGTTTGAATACCCCAAATGTGGGTAAAATATTAATTGATAATAAAGAAATCAAACAGTTTAATTTAAATGATATTCGAGAAAATATTGTTTATATGCCGCAAAAGCCAACATTGTTTAATGGTACCATAGCGGATAATATTAGAATGGTCTCACCGAATATATCAACACATGAAATTATTTATTTATTAGAACAAGTTAATGCTATGAACAATATTTCATTACTTGAGAATGGTATTGATACTGAGGTTAGTGCTGATGCCTTTCAAAATCTGCCAAAATCTTTACTCTATAAAATTAATCTTGCGCGGGTTTACGCATTGCAATCAAAAATTTTATTACTTGATGAGTTACCTGGAATGATCATGAATGATGAATGTGGACAAAATCTTATAGAAAATATTAAGGTTTGGCGGGGTAAAAAAACTATATTTTACGTCACAAATAGACAGAATTTAATTGAATTGGCAGATAAAGTTATTGTGTTTCGAAAATATGGAACAGCATTAGTAAAAAATTATGATGATATTAAACATTTATCTATCAATGAATTGTTATACGAGTAACTACAATGAAAAATACAAAAGAGACCATCTTAAATGAGCTTGATATGAACTACCGATTAACTGAACGCGTACAACCAAAAATAGTATTATCAACCATGCTCATTATCTGCAGTTTTTTTATGTTATTTTTAATTTGGTGTTGTTTTGCAACAGTCGATGAAATAACGAAAGCGGAGGGGGATATTATACCTAAAGGATCCTTAATTCGAATACAACATTATGATGGAGGTATTGTTGAGAAGATTAATGTATATGAGGGTGAGCATGTCACTAAGGGACAAGTGATTCTTGAATTAAAAAGTGTGAATGTAAAAGAGGATTTGAAGCGAGCAATTAATAAAAATTTTATACTTTCATTACAAGCTGAAAGATTACGGGCATTCTTACAAAATAGAGCACCAGATTATTCGATATATGATAAGAAATACAACTTAATTATTAGTAGACAAAAACAAATTTTTAACGATATGGTGAAAGCTAAAGAAAGTGAAGAGCGTTTAATTAATAATCAAATAGATCAACAACAACACTTATTGAAAGAGTTATTAAATCAAAAAATAACGATCAGTGATGAGTTGGAACTATCAAAAAAAATTTACGAAATGAGGAGTTCATTGAACGAACAGGGTTATGAGTCGGAATTACAAATTTTATTAGAAAAACGTAAAGTAATCAATCTTTCTGGAAGATATAGATCTATCATAATTGATATAGGTAGAAGTAAAAAATCAATTAAAGAATATCAAGAAAGATTGGTGACTTTTCGGGCTAAATATCGTGATAAAGTTAATCATGATCTTGAGAAAATAGATTCAGAAATTTCGCAAAATTTAGAAATTATTGAAAAATTAAAAAATGCCAAATTAAGGTTGGTTATAAGAGCGCCTGAAGAAGGCATTATTAAATCACTTTCATTAAACTCAGTGGGTCAAGTTGTTTCGCCGGGGCAAAGCATTGCTGAGTTAGTTCCATATGGAAAAGAATTGATAGCACAAGTAAGAATTATGCCAAAAGATATTGGTCATATTACGATAGGACAGCCTGTTAAAGTAAAAATCACCAGTTACGATTATATAAGATATGGTATCATTCATGGCGAAATTTCATACCTATCTGCATCTACCTTTACGGATGAAAATGGAAATTCTTATTATAGAGGAAGAATTCATTTAAAAACTAACGTGATGATTGTAAGTAATAAGAAAAAATTTCTTATACCAGGGATGAGAGTACAAGCTGATATCCTAACGGGGAAAAAATCAGTGATAGCATATCTTTTAAAACCAATTCTTACGACGAAACAGGAAGCATTGACGGAGAGATAGTATGAATAATTTTATTGACCTAGCTGAAAACAATAAAAAAAACAAAATACTACTTATTAACAATGATGATCATTTCTCTCTAGAAACACATTTATCAAATTTTTTGAATGTAGTAAATATGCTAAATGATGAGGTTTCACAAAACTCAAGTAATAATATGGAAAAACTGTCAGCGATTGTTGCCTATATTAGTCAAGATAAGATTTATGTAAAAGTCATGGATCTTCTTGCAAGAATTACGAATATTACATTATTGCCAGTCATTATATTTATTCCTGTCGATTATAGTCGGGAAAAATTCTATGAAAAGTTATATACATTAAATATTGATGAAGATTCTTATCTATTATTAACTTGGCCAATGAAAATTGAAGATGCGCTTACACAAATTCGTCATTGTATTTATCAATATAATCAACACAAGTTGATAACAAATAAATTAAATAATCATAATTTGGCACTAAAAACGATTAATAGCGCAAAATTTTTAATACAAACAATGCAAGAAGTCGAATATTTATCAAGACATATTTCACTAATGTATCCTAATCCACAAATGGTGAGAGCGGGTATAAAACAATTATTGCAAAATGCAGTAGAACATGGTCTGTTATCTTTGGGATTTCATAAAAAAAACGAGTTGATATTAAATAAGTCATATCAAGAAGAGGTCATTAAACTTCAAAATCTTCCAGAAAATGGTGATAAATATGTTGAGGTGGTATTTCAAAAAAAACAAAAGGAATATTATTTGAGAATTTCAGATCCCGGTGATGGTTTTAACTGGCGAGAATATATAAAATTTGATTCCAGACGTGCTCTTGCTATGAATGGAAGCAGTATTGCAATAATTTGTGCAAGTGTATTTGAACGTGTCATTTACAATAAAAAAGGCAATCAAGTTACAGCTCTAATGTCAGAAAATGTAGATGATGCTTGGTGATTTTTTATAGCTTGCTCCAATGTTGTGAACAAACCACTCTATTATGCTCTGTAATAGTTCGATTCAAATCTGACAATTCACAAATATTGAAATAGCATGACTCAATGCTGATTTGAGCGACTACATATGATCTGGTCGATGACATAACTAACACGTTTTAAATTATAAAGTCATGTTTATTATTCTTTTTGCGTTACTTTGTTTTTATGAATTAAATAATACAAGCATGGCAAGACAAATAATGTGAGTAATGTTGATGAAATAATGCCACCGATAACCACCGTTGCTAAAGGACGTTGAACTTCTGCACCTGTGCCTGTTGATATGGCCATTGGAATAAAGCCAAGTGATGCAACGAGTGCTGTCATTAACACAGGGCGCAATCGCTGTAGAGAACCTTGAAAAACGGCTTCTTTTATTGGTATATTTTGTTTAACTAGATTTTTTATAAAAGTTAAAATAACCAGACCATTTAAAACGGCAACACCAGATAATGCAATGAATCCCACACCGGCTGATATTGATAATGGAATCTCTCTTAACCATAAAGAAAATACGCCACCTGTTAATGCTAATGGAACACCTGTGAAAACAATAATACTATCTAATACACCACCTAATGATATAAACAGTAAAACAAAAATTAATATTAATACGATTGGAACAACAATCATTAATCGTTTAGTCGCTGTTGCTAATTGTTCAAATTGCCCCCCCCAGCTAATCCAATAACCACTGGGTAAAGAGAGTGATTTATCAATATTAAATTGAGCAGCATCAACAAATGAACGTAAATCTCGTCCTCTAACATTTGTAGAAATCACAATACGTCGCTTGCCATTTTCTCGACTAATTTGGTTTGGACCCGTTTCTACCTTTAAAGTTGCAATTTCACTGAGTGGGATAAAATGGCGTTCACCATCTTCATTAAGTGGCAAATCAATATAAATTTTTCGGAGTATATTCTGATCTTTTCTTGCTTGCTCTGATAAGCGCACGGTTAAATCAAAACGTCTGTCACCTTGATAAATCTTACCTACTTCACTCCCACCTAGCGCCGTGACTATGGTATTTTGTACTTGTGACATTGTTAGACCATAGCGTGCAAGTAAGTGGCGATCGACATGAATAGTAATTGTTGGCAATCCTGAGACTTGCTCCACTTTGACATCAGCAGAGCCCTTAATTTGTTTTAATATTTCAGCTACTTTATTGGCATTTTTTAGTAATACATTTATATCATCGCCAAATATTTTTACCGCAACATCACTCCTAACACCTGAAATTAACTCATTAAATCGCATTTGAATAGGCTGAGTGAATTCATAACTATTCCCAGGCAATTCTTTTAATGCTGTTTGTAATTGATGAATTAAATCTATTTTAGATAACTTAGGATTTGGCCACTGGTTTCTCGGTTTTAAAATAACAAATGTATCCGCAACATTCGGTGGCATCGGATCGGTTGCTACTTCCGCAGTTCCAATTTTCGAAAACACATGACTTACTTCAGGAAAATTCAATACTTTTTTTTCAACAAGCTTTTGCATAGTGACTGATTGTGTAAGACTTGTTGAGGGTGTTCTAATGGCATGAAGCGCAATATCGCCTTCATCCAAACTTGGGACAAATTCGGCCCCCATAGTTGATGCAACTAAACCTGAAATAATAAAAATAATAAATGCAATAATGATGCTTATCCAGGGATAGTTTAAACTCAAGCGTAAACTTGGTTTATAGATTTTTTGGAAAAATCGAACTATCACATTGGGTTTTTCTTTTATTTTACCCTTTAGAAATATTCCTATTGCAGCAGGTATAAAGGTTAGAGACAATAAAAGTGCAGAGAGTAATGCAAGAATTACGGTTTGCGCCATGGGAATAAACATTTTTCCTTCCACACCGCTTAATGTCAAAATAGGAATATACACAATGGTAATAATCAATACGCCGAATAAACTGGGTTTGATAACTTCTTGACTAGCTGATAATGTAAGTGAAAGTCTTTCCTTTAATGGCAATGATACACCTTGCGATTGTAAACCTAATTGTTTAATACAATTTTCAACGATAATGACTGCACCATCAACAATTAAACCAAAGTCTAATGCGCCCATACTCATCAGATTTGCGCTAATGTTATGATGTACCATTCCGGTGATTGTCATGAGCATTGAGAGGGGAATGACTGCCGCAGTAATCAAAGCAGCACGTATGTTTCCTAAGAATAAAAATAAAATAACACAAACTAATAATGCCCCTTCAAGTAAATTATTTTTTACTGTATCAATAGTTGCATTAACAAGGTAGGTGCGATTATAAACAGGCGTTGCGATAATGCCATTAGGCAAAGTTTTATTAATTTCTTTTAAGCGCTTGGCAATTCGTTTAGCAACAACACGGCTATTATCGCCCATTAACATTGAAACTGTACCAATGACTGATTCATGTCCTTCACTGGTTCCTGCACCACTTCTAAGAGCATGACTAATTGTCACTGTTGCTAAATCAGAGACTCGCAAACTGACACCTCGGTGCGAACGAACAACTACATTGCCTATCGCTTTTTCTGTTTTTAATTGTCCTGGGATTCGAATCAAAAATTGTTCGCCTTGCTGCTCAATATAACCCGCTCCCATATTGTCATTGTTTTTTTCTAGCGCTTGCTCGATTTCATGTAATGTTACACCATATTGTATTAACTTTTTAAGTTCAGGCGTTACTTGATATTGCTTTTCATAACCTCCAATCGCATTGACTTCAGCAACGCCTGGAATATTGCGTAATTGTGGGCGGATGATCCAATCTTGTATTGTTCGCAATTGCATTGCCGTATACGGCTTTCCTTTTTCATTTACTGCCCCCGGTTTTGCCGTCACTGTATACATGAAAATTTCACCTAAACCTGTTGAAATCGGTCCAAGGTGTGGCTCAATGCCAACGGGTAATTGACTTCTCATTGATTGCAATCGCTCAGTTATGAGCTGTCTTGCAAAATAGATATTCGTTCCCTCTTTGAATACGATGGTGACTTGTGATAATCCATAACGAGAAAGTGATCGCGTATAGTCTAATTTGGGTAAGCCACTCATTGCTACCTCAATAGGATAAGTGATCCGCTGTTCCACTTCATAAGGGGTTAAGCCTTTTGCTTCGGTATTAATTTGTACTTGAACATTGGTAATATCAGGAACGGCATCAATGGGTAATTGTGTAAAATTATAAATGCCTAAAACAATCATTCCAATTATAGCCAATAAAATAAGCCATCGATGTTTTAAAGAAAATTGTAATATCCTTTCTATCATCATAGTTCCTATGATTAATGCGTGTGCTCAGCACTATTTTTCTCAAGCTCTGCTTTTAAAATAAAACTATTTTTTGACACATATTTTTCACCACTTTTTAATCCTAATTTGATTTGTATAAAATTGTCATCACCGTCACCAAGCTTGACAATTTGTGGTTCAAAATAATTTGACTTTCTTTCAACAAATACGACTTTCTCGCCATCGAGGGTTTGAATAGCATTTCGAGAAACTGCGACGGGTACTTTATTATTGCCGACGACTATTGTGACATCGACATAAAGTCCTGGGATCCATTGACTATTTGAGTTTGATAATGTCGCTCGAGCAATAATACTTTGAGTGTGTTCATTACCAATGGGTGAGATATAATGTATAACACTTTTTATTTTTTTGTTTTCCTCACCTTCTTTTGTTACAAAAATTGTATCCCCTTTTGTGACGCGATGAGCATCTTTTCGATAAATAGAAAGTTCTACCCAAACAGTGGAAAGATCGGCTAGCTCATAAATTGCTTGGTCAGGTTTCACCAACTTACCAACATTGACATGTTGCTCAATTAACGTTCCCGTTAAAGGTGCTTTAATAGAATAATTCTGTAAACTTTCATTACTTTCGATAATTGCAAGCACATCATCTTTTGTAACATGATCGCCCATTTGGAAATTAAGTGATTTGACAATTCCTGCAAATCGCGGATAAATAGTTACTTGTTTGTTTTGCACTGGGACTATTTTCCCATATACCGGTAAAGTTTGTGCAATCACTTGAGCGTGTGATGTGGATATTTCAATGTGATTAGATTTCAGTGCTTCAGGTGATAAATAAATTAACTTGGCTTCTTCTTTTTCATGTTGGTGATCGCTATGTTCAGACTGTTTAACATGGGCCTTATGATTATCCTCTCCATGATGGTAATCATGATCCCCAACGGCGATAGCAATATTTATTGAAAAAACAAATGTAATAATGACACTTATATAAATACCTATTTTCATAAAATCCCTCTAGAAATATCCTTGGCCAAGCAGTCCATTGAGTTCAACTAATGTTTTATCAAAACTAGCATGCGCCTGCCAATATTCTTTTTCGGCTGATAACAATGTTGCTTGTGCATTTGCTAATGTAACATAGGGATATCTTCCCTGTAAATAACCATTTTGTGCAAGGTTAACCGCTTGTTGAGCTTTCGGTAATATTTGATGAAAAACCATAAAAGATCTTAATTGTGAAGATTGTGCGATTTGATATAACATCACAAGCTGACTTTTTATTTCTATTAAGATCTGTTGCTGTTTATTTAACTCATTATTATAGTCTGCTAACCGACTGACAATATTTCCCTGATTTTGATCGTAGATTGGTAAAGGCAGTGAGAAATCTGCGACTAAACTATTTTCATGCGTGTCGGCAAAATGCCTGGCACCAATCGACACACTTAAATCCGGCCAAATTTCTTTATTTGCTAATAAGATTTTTTGGTAGGCCACCTTTGTTTTAACAATTTGCATTTTCCACGTTGGACTACTCAATAAAGCAACATATAATTTTTTATAACTAGAAAGCCGATGAGGTAACCCCTTATCCAATATTCTACGATATTTTAAATTACTTTGGCCCATTAATAATGTCAGTTGTTTCCATGCAGCATGCAATTTCTGATTGGCAATGTCTCTTGCTATTTTTGATTGTGATAATTGAATTTGAGCCGTCATTAAGTCCAGGGGTGAGCCATTACCTGCGTGGAGTTTTCTTTTTAATGTGGAAACAATAGTCGTATCGATGCGTACTAATTTATTCGTTGCATCTTGCCAATTTTGAGCATAAAGCACATTCACATATCGTTCACCTAATAAAATATATAACTTTGACTCGGTTGTTAATAACGCCGATTGATAAAAATTAATGAATCCTTGCTGAACATTTTGATTGGCAAAACGCTTACCTCCTAAAGGGAATGTTTGAGAGAGTGAAAGGGTAGTTTCTGCTGACTCAAAACGACTATATTGTCCACTACCTGCAATATTTTCTGCTGAAATACTGATAGAGGGATTAGGATAAGTGTGCGATTGGATTAATTGTCCTTTTGCAGCTTGAATAGTAGCATTTGCTGATTTTAGTAATGGGCTATATCGTTTGGCAATTGACCATGCATGACTAAATGTAAAATGTGTTTTTGCTTGGCTAGTTGTCACTATAGAAATAAATAGCAAAATAAAAATGATGATTAGAATTCTGGGTGTTAATCTAATCGTCATTATTTCTATCTTTCGTCAAATATAAAATTATTTCCATAATTGTTATTTCCTTTTAATGCGTCTTTTAGTGTGTGCGAACATGTCACAAATAATGCAACGAACCCATTCGTCTGTTACTTGATAAAGTACGTGTTTACCATTACGTGCGGAGTGAATTAAATTAGCCTCTCTCAATTGTTTTAAATGATGGCTTACTAATGATTGCGAAAGATTTTTCATTTCGATCGTAATGTCACTGACAGATAATGGCTGCTTGAGACATAGCCACATGATTTTTAAACGATGGGGCTGACTGAGCATATGAAAAATGTGTGTAACTTGTTGGAAATGTTGATTATTCATAGAGTAGAGGCTACTACTCAAACATATCAATGTCAATTCATATGATCCAAAGTTGATATGTAATGTTATCTAATTACCTATTTCATCAAGCAGGGTAGAATTTTCGAAAATAAGACAGCTTAAACGTAACGAGTATTGTAGAAGCAAACAAAACAGATGAGCCTCTACAACAAAGCGAAGTAAACTAAGTGATTTGCAACTAATTTATAATTTAACAGAAGACAAAGGCGGGATAGGCGTTGTTGAGTTATATCGAAAATAATATATCATCAGCGACTTATTAAAAGTTTAAAAGCAAATATTCAGAATTTCTAGAATCAGGAATAAATATTTCTAAGTGTTTCAATAGAAGATATAATTCATATATAAACAAAAATTGAGATAATCACCATTTACTATGCGGGACTGATAAATTGAATAAATGCCTCTGGACACATTCAAGAGCACGTTTACAACTAATACGCTCAATGAGCGGATCTAATTTTAATTGGTTATTTTTACCAGGAGGTCCAGGATTAGGATCTGAATCATTGAGTAAGTTAACTGAAATTTTAAAATTACCCGGTTCAATATGGCATCTCGATCTACCCGGTGATGGTTCAAATACAACGCCTGATGATGCAAAATATTTCTCGCATTGGTCAGAAGCGCTTCTTGAGGCTGTTAGCTCATTAAAAAATATTGTCTTAGTCGCACATTCAACCGGAGGAATGTACGCACTAGCAACACCAGGGCTTGAAAAAATGCTGAATGGTTTAGTCTTGATGAATACAGCGCCTGATTCATCGTGGCAAAAAGAATTTATACAATATGTTAAAAATCATCCATTAAAAACAATCGAAAAATTACAGAAACAATATGAAAAAAATCCGAATAATTTTCTTTTAAAAAAAATAACAATCTCATCAGCTACCTATTCCTTTACAAAAAAAGGCCTGGCAAAAGGCAAAACTCTCCTAGAAACACTGCCATTTAACTATAAAACGTTTGAATGGTCTAAGAAGCATTTTGACCAAACCTATATATCAAAGTGGGTGCCAAAAAAAATTCCAACTTTAATATTAGGAGGTGAACAAGATAGAATTATTCCATTGGATTTATTTAGAT
>CAYGUK010000109.1:7530-12758 GCA_964352985.1 uncultured Legionellales bacterium | reverse complement strand
AGTCTGTTCTTTTCAGCGTTTCTACGTTTTTGCTTAAATTTGGTGAATAGTTACATTTTAAGATAATAAATTTTGATACCAATTAAGTAAAATAGTTGTGACTTCCTCTGGCGAATCTTCTTGCACAAAATGGCTACCATTTACTTTAACATGCTGCTGATTTGGAAATGATTTTGCAAGTTCGCGATGAGCGGCAAACATATGCCCAGGTTCTGCTTCAATAAATAATTTTGGTAACGAAGATTTTTTAAGCCAAGTTTGATATTGATTAATAATATCGTGCACGTATTTTGGTTCACCTGCAATTGGAATACTTCGAAAAAAAGATAACATCGGGCGCCGCGATTCGCCTGGTTCGAGAAAAGGGCGACGATATTCTGCCATTTCTTCTTGCTGTAAATTTCTGAGAATACCGCCGGGTAAAATCGTTTCGATGAAAAAATTATCTTCCAATACCATTTTTTCACCTTGATTGCCGCGTAAAGCTTGAAATAATGGCACGGCTTCTGGGGGGATAAGATCCCAACTGTCAATCGTGGCCACAAATGCTTCCATATAAGCAATGGCTTTAAGTGATGATTGGTGATGATAAGCCCAATCAAAACCAAGAGCCGATCCCCAGTCGTGGAGGATGAGCGTGACATTTTTATTAATGTTTAACGCTGTTAAAAAAGCACTTAAATAATGTTGATGTGTTCGAAAAGAGTAAGAATTATCTTCGTCAGAATGCAATTTTTCTGAATCACCCATGCCAATTAAATCAGGCGCGATACATCTTGCAAAAGGAGTAAGATGGGGTAATACGTTTCGCCACTCATAAGAAGACGACGGATTTCCATGCAGAAACACAATAGGATCACCTTGTCCTTCATCAACATAAGCCATTTTATGTTGATTGATTGTGATAAACTTTTTATTGAGCGGAGTCATTATTTACTATCTCACTTTTCTAACTTTCGAACTAAGGGATCGAATCTTGATGTATCACATCCAAATTGAGTGTGACATATCAAGACTCGATCCCTTAATCGATATCCTAATTGTTTCAATATAGAATGTAAACATGCTAAAATAGAAACATATTAATTCTAATATAGAAACAATTATGGATTTGATCGAATCACTTCAGACATTTAAATTATTATTTAAAGAGCAAAAATACGCGGCTGTTGCGAAAAAACTCCAGACGAATTCTTCAACAATTAGCAAACGGATTGCCTTTCTTGAGCAATTTTTTCATGCTCAACTTTTTCATCGTACGACAAGAAAAATGCGACCAACGACAATGGGTAAAAGACTTTATGAGAATATTGATAATTGGTTAATCCATTGGGAAAAAATTCTCGATACAATGACAGAGGATAAACAAACCTTGCGTGGGCAAATCGCGATTGCCTCAACACCTTGGTTAGGTTCCTATTTTGTGAAAGAAACGGTTTTAAAATATTTAAACCAGCATCGAGATGTTGAAGTAACTCAGATAATGACATCAAATGCGATTAATTTAATTCATGATAATGTCGATGTTGCCTTAGTCACAGCGATTGATCAAAAGCTCGATGAAACAGTTGAGAGTATTGAGATTGCAACATTGAATAACAAATTATATTGTTCGAAAGACTATCTGAAAAAAAATGGCAAAATAATATCAATTGCTGATTTAAAAAATCATCGACTTATTTCAATTTGTCGTTCTGATCAAGCGGCAGAAATATGGGATCTTGGCACAGAGTCAATTACTGTTAAAGGCGCTTATCATGTTCAAGATATCGCTTGTGCCATTGATGCTATTTTTGCAAATATAGGCATTGCTTATTTACCAAATAATGGTTTTATCAATAAAGATAAACAAATAATAAATGTCTTACCTAAGTGTTGCTCCAAGGATTATCATGTTTATTTACAATATTCACTCAATCGATATATTACTTATCTGCTTGAAGATTTTATTGACTTTGCCATTCTCGAACTAAAATCGATATTTTCTAATTATTATAATTTTCGAGATGTTGAATGGTATCAACGAGATTAACGCCTCGTAGCGCTGGGTGATGAACATAACGCTTGTTCTGAACTAGGGGATATTGGTACCATTTCCGTCACTAGAGTTCTCATCGCCTCTTGATACGTCGCTTGCTGATCTCGAACTAGTTGTTCAAGCTGGGCTATTTTCGCAAAATGAGAATCTTGTTCTTTTACAATAATTCCTTGTAAATTTTGAACTTCGGTCCGGATAGTGTTTAGTTCTGTGCTATAAATCTTACTTTGTAAATTTATGATTTCGGTTGCAACTTGTATTGTTTCAGCTTGATCACTGGCTTTTTCTAACATGTTTTCAGTGTATTTTTCAGGATTATTGTTGAATTCTGTAAGCGATGCTTGTATTGACTCTTCTAAATCTGACATTTTTTTTGTTAATTCTTCGTTCGAAATTTCAAATGTTTTTACTTGACCTTCTAAAGTAGTCACTCTCACCAAATCAGGCGACACAGAGCTTTTTTGGCGCGCAATAAATGTATTTAGTTTTTGTTTTTGTGAAAGATTATTCTGTATTAATTGATGAGCATGATTATAAATTATGCAGTTCAAACATAATCTTAAAAACCAAGTATTTTTATGACTATCAATTGAACCTTTGTGTATACTTAGAAACGTTTGAACATCAGGTATTAACACGATAAAAGACCTCCGTTAAAATAAATATTTTTTCAAGTTATTATTTATAGGGTTGATCGAAAAACTATTTAAGATAGAAAACCCAAATAAATATTTTTTTTATAATTGACAATTCTTATGTGGATGCTTAATTCTACACAAACTGTTTTCCAGTTAAAGTCAAATATTGAAAAACATATTTTCAATATTTGATGTTTTGATAATCAGTTTTTAAATTAAATTTAACTAGAAAAGTGAAATACAAAGATTAATAGTAACTATTCACCAAATTTAAGCAACAACGTAGAAACGCTGAAAAGAACAGACTTTCCTTACGCGATGGGGATTCTTAAGGGGAGAATCGCGATTCTCCCCTTAAGGGCCTTAGCCTGGCTTTGCCAGGTTAGGCAGTATTATCAGGGTAACTATTTAGCATTTATGCTGAATAAGTTACGATTAATATTAAAAATTGGAGGATGTCTATTATGGCCCATGTGTTTTTTAAGGCACAAAAAGATGAGGAAACTAGTCAACATGAATCTGAAAAAATAAATCAGAAAGTTGAACCAATAACAAAAACGCTACAAATACTTTCTGAAAAATACAGTCTTATCTATTTACCTTTAACGTTTTACGCTGATGTTGTCATTTCAGTTATGAAACCAGGACACCCAACGATTACCATGAGTGTATGGAATGAAAATGATTCCTTTATAAAAAGTATTGGGAATAGTGATAATGAAAATTATTCAATAGATCAGCAGGCGTTTTTAAAAGACTTAAAGGCTGAATTAATCACGCGATATGAGCAAGATTCAAGTGATTTTAAATTAACCCCTAGTGTTGCCAAATTTCTTGGCGTAAATAGTTTGGAACAAGGCGATGCTATTGTTGATGAGGACTATGTTTATCTTGATGAACAGCAGTTTAGTTCGAAAGCGCCAAAATCAGCAGGTAGATAATCTAGAATTGTAATCATTAATCTCAAAACATAAACTTGGAAAGTTAAGCGATTATAAAGAATGGTCTTTTTGCTCTTGACTCTTAACTTTGTCAAGCAAGTGAATAAAAAAAAATAAAATCTTGTTTTACGGAAGAAATGATTATTTATTTCATGTGTTTACACGACTAGAGTAAATTTCACTCTTTATTAGAATTGATAAACTAATATCATTGCTATAATTATAGATATTAATCGAATTTTAACTGGGTGATGAATTAACATCGTAACTGAAAGTAAAATACTGGGTAACTTAGAAAATTGAAAAAGATTCTCGATACTGCTTCAAGAGTAGGAGAATTAAAGCAGAATAATAGTAACATTGTTTTAGCCAAGAATGGTAAAAATGATGAAGTTGTAAGCGATATTCATGACGAATCATCTCATGGCTTGTCTAGTTTTGATGAAATAGTGTTTACTCATTTTGAAAGTGATTATTCTAACAATACTTATTATTTCACTTGGCAGGATAACGATAAAACATATACTCAACAACTTCCTTTCGACGAAAGTTATTTTCTAATTAATCAGCATAAATATTATATTGCAGATTTCATGGGGAGTCTTTCGATTCCTGCAACAATTTCTGCTCTATCATTTGATACTATTTTAACTATTGAACAAGAGCAATTCCCAAATTATTTTTTCAATCAAGGAATAAATTTTGATCCGGATTTTGCATTATATATTACTAAAGCTAATAAACATCAGATTGAAAAATCTTTTGTTAATACGGGGTTTAATGAATTAGTTTTACCAAATTTTTTACTCAATATTCAGCAGGAAAATCCGAATACGCTCCCTTTAGAAAGAGCAGACGGTGCAGTAATACTAGCAAATAATGCAACGGGTAACGAGGATCAGTCGATTTCGATACCTGTTGCGGCTTCTTTAGTTGATGATGATAGCTCTGAAACACTTAGCCTCTGGATTGAACAAATCCCAATCAATGCAAAGTTGAGTGATGGCACGAATCAATTTATAGCAAGCGCTGGAAATCAATTAGTTGATGTGACTTTGTGGAACCTTACATCGTTAGCGATTACGCCACCACAACACAGTGATGTAGACTTTACATTATTAATAATTACAACAAGTTTAGAAATTGCAAATGGTGATACCCAGCAAAATTCTAAAGCGCTTAATATCACTGTAGATGCTGTAGTTGATACCCCAAATTTAACCGTTAATAACAGCACCGGAAATGAAGATACGGCTATTGCGTTAACGATAGCGAGTTCCTTAGTTGATACGGATGGGTCAGAAACATTAACGCTCACTCTCGATCAAATTCCAATCGGTGCGACATTAAGTGATGGCGTCAATAATTTTATCGCAAGTCTGGGTAATCAATTGGTCGATATCACCAGTTGGAATTTAGGCGCGTTAACGATTACGCCACCGACAAATAGCGATCAAAATTTTATTTTATTAGTGAGCGCGACCAGTCAAGAATCAGCCAACGGTGATATCGCGCTTAATTCACAGTTATTAAATGTCACCGTCGATGCGGTGGCCGATACCCCAAATTTAACCGTTAATAACAGCACCGGAAATGAAGATACGGCTATTG
>CAYGUK010000109.1:0-7430 GCA_964352985.1 uncultured Legionellales bacterium | reverse complement strand
CTCGATCAAATTCCAATCGGTGCGACATTAAGTGATGGCGTCAATAATTTTATCGGCAGTTTTGGCAATCAAAGTATCGATATTGCATCATGGAATTTAGCGACATTAACAATTACGCCACCACTAAATGATTTTTCCAATTTTAATTTAACGGTGACGGCAACCGCAACAGAAAGTGCAAATAGTGATAGCAGTGTCGTGGTCGACAATATTGTTGTCACGGTTAATCCTGTGAATGATCCACCTGATGTTGTGAATGATACTAACACTATATTTATTGGAAATTACACAGCCATCACTGGCAACGTATTAAGTAATGATTCAGATATCGAAAACGATCCGTTAACAGTATTTAATCCTGGCGTTCACGTTGGTCAATATGGCACATTAACGATAAATAACGATGGGAGTTATTCCTATTCATTAAATACCACTAATTTAGATGCGTATTATGCTTTTGATGAAATATCGGGTACGACGGCATTTGATACTGCGCCAAATGGGACGACAGCAGATAATGGCAGTTTACAAGGCAATACTAATTTTGTGTCGAATGGAATAATTAGAGGCGCTGTTTATTTTGATGGTACCGGCGATAAAATTGATATTGGAAATTCGCATGATATTAATGATAAAACCCCTGATGGCAATCCTTCTTTTACCGAAAGAACAATTTCATTTTGGTTTAATGTTGATAATACGATTCCAAGACAAGTGTTATTTGAAGAAGGCGGAAATACTCGCGGATTAGATATTTATATTGATAATGGCCAATTATATTTTGGTGGATGGAATACAGCAGAAAGCGGATGGGCAGGCAGTTTTTTAAGTGTCGCTGTTTTAGCAAATACCTGGTATCACGCAACACTTGTGTTGGATGGTACAAACGTGGTTCAAGCGGATGCGTTTGAAGCGTATTTAAATGGTGTTTCAATTGGTACGGATGTTGGATCAGGGTTATGGGATCACACTGGTGATATTAATTTTGGTGTTTCTGAAGGAACCATTAAATATCATGATGGTTCAAGTGGCGCGACAAATTATTATCAAGGTTATCTCGATGATGCGAGAATTTATAACAGTGTTTTAACACAAGCAGAAATTCAATTTTTATATGATATTGGTAACGGTGATATTAACGATACTTTTGTTGGAATTTATCAAGCAACCGATGGTGCTGATCCTTCATTAGCTGCGGATGTTACGATTACCATTACAAAAAATAATCACGCACCAATTGCCATTGATGATAGTCAAATTAGTGATGTTGTCAGCGCTAGCATGGGAACTGTGAGTGGTAATTTACTCACGAATGATACTGATCCTGATAGTGATTCTTTACAAATTAATACGCCAGGTGTTTATAACGGCGTTTATGGTGATTTAACAGTTAATGCAGATGGGAGTTATTCATATCAATTTAATGGTGACTTAGTGAGTTATTGGCATTTCGATGGAAATACGCTAGATAATGCACCTAATGGAACGAATAATGATAATGGGACATTACAAGGTAATGCGCAATTACTCGCAAATGGTATTATGGGCAGCGCGCTAAATTTAGATGGTACAGGTGATTATTTAAGTATTGCGAATTCAACAGATATTAATATCTTAAATGCAGGTTCACCACCTTATACTGAAAAGACACTTTCATTTTGGTTTCAATCAAATGATACAACAGGACGTCATGTTATTTTTGAACAAGGTGCGCAAACAAGAGGATTAAATATTTATACCGAAGACGATGATTTATATGTTGGTGGTTGGAATACGCCTGGTGCTGAAAGTGGTTGGGCTGGTGATTGGTTAACGATTGCTGATGTTGTCGATAATAATTGGCATCATGTGGCGTTAACATTAGATCATGCGACCACAACATTAACGATGTATTTTGATGGCAATTTTGTTGATTCAGTAAATACCGCTTCGGGTTTATGGGCGCATAGTGGCGCAGTAAATATTGGCCGTTCTGATGGTAATTCACTTTATCATGACGGAAATTCTGCGGCGAATTATTATTTTAATGGGGCGATTGATGAAGGTCGAATTTATAATGAAACTTTATCGGCGACTGATATTCAATTTCTGTATGATATCACGGCACAAAATTTTTCAGAAAATTTTGCCAATATTATCCAAGTGACAGATGGTTATGATACGTCAAATTTTTCCAATGTCGATTTAACACTCAATACCGTACCGCCTATTGTCTTAGATTTAACAGGGGATGGCATTCAATTTACATCACTCAAAGATAGCCAAGTTTATTTTGATGTTGATGATGATGGTGTTAAAGAATTAACGGCTTGGGCTAGTGCGAATGATGCTATTTTAGCTTTTGATTATGATCATAATGGAATCATTAATTCAGTCAAAGAAATCGCGTTTACTCATTATGATAAAAATGCGAAAACAGATCTTGAAGGATTGCGGGCTTTTGATTCTAACCAAAATAATCAATTTGATATGGATGATCTCTTGTGGAATGATTTTTATTTATGGCAAGATAAAAATCAAAATGGGATAAGTGAACAAGAAGAATTGACCCATTTATCAGATACCATTATCAATGGAATTAATTTACAAAGTAATCAACAAAGCTATCAGCAACACGATGTCACCGTTTTTGGGAGTAGTTATTATTATACTGCCAATGGAAATCAGTTTGAGGTGGCTGATGCAAGTTTTACTTATTTAGAAGTAAATTAATCAGGTAAAATAAAACCACTGCTCGAAAATAAAATTAATGTCACTATTCTGCATAAATGCTAAATAGTGACCCTGATAATACTGCATAACCTGGCAAACTCAGGCTAACAGCACTTAAGCGATTCTCCCCTTAAGAATCCCCATCGCGTAAGGAAAGTCTGTTCTTTTCAGTGTTTCTACGTTTTTGCTTAAATTTGGGGAATAGTGACAAATTAATTAAAATATTCATGTGATTTTCAATTTTAAATTATGAACTTCTGCTCTTCATTCTAGGTGATTGTTTTTCTTCATGTTGATTAAGATTAGCTGCTAATTTCATTAGTCTTTCTGGGGTTGCTAGAATTTGAAAACTACTACTAAAGCCATTGCTATATCTATAATCCTCATTTAGTTTCATTCCGACTGAATCAAAAGATTTCTTTAAAATATTTGCAGGGATATCCCTAAAAGAATACATAGAAAGGTCAATATGAACATTCTTACGATCTTCATAATTACTATAGCCAAAAGGAGGTGGATTTTGTTTACTAATATTCAAAAGCGTAATTAAAGCTGATTTTTGTAGTGCTTGATAAGCTGTTAGTTGTGGCCATTATTTTGTTTTGATTTATCACTATGGGTAAACATGAATTAAATTTCTCGAAAAGTAAATTAGATATTGCAAGATATCAAAATTATTGATAAAGCGCGCACAAACTTTCTACAGTTAATTTAGGCTTAACAATAAATAACAAGAAGTTAAGCGTTGACTATTAAATTAAGATGGGGAAAATTTTTCAGACATGATCAGCAGAAAATTACGGAGTTTTCTATTTTAAAAACCCCGTAATTTATCGAGTAATGTTAGAAAACTAAATTACTATTTGGTGATAAACCTGCTAAATTCACGCGATGTAAATCGTGGCTATTGTAAGAAATAGAAATAAAAGATTGTTCTTTTGTCGTCGTGTTATTTTGGTAGACGGTTGAACCTAAATCCTCTTCTAACAACGAAATAAACATTGGAATTTGAGATGCAACCACATCGTTAGTGCTAAAGCCACTTTTGCTGCCACATATTTCAGTACCATTTACTGTTTTACATTGTGAAATTAATTTTACCACAACGTCAATATGATCAAGTTTTTTCGGTTTATTTTTTAAGATGATGGTGTAGGCGTTTGCAGTTAACGCGAAAGAAAATCCCATAAAAATAATTAAGCAAGATATCATTTTTTTCATACTATATTCTCCAGTATATTTTCAAAAATTTAAAGGCAGACGTTGCAAGGTTAGCCTGCTTAGTTTTTGAGAACAACCGTAGTTTTTGATTGTTTTTTTTTGAACAAAATTGTATAATAACGCCTCATTTTACCCGGTATAATGAACAAAAATAACTAAGCTATGCCAACTTCAATAACACGTAAACCTCCTAACCAGCTCCGGCGGCAACCTCCCAAAGAAGATTCTTTAAGAAATGTTCAATCAGAAATTAAATTAGTTTTACCTGATATTCAACCGAAAAGTCTTTCTGAAATATTTTTACGTTTACAAAATACGCCTGATGATAAAACGTGCTGGAGTTTATTACGAAAAAAAATAATCCAAATAATACCAAATTCTAAATCATTGTTGTTTAATTCCGCACACAATATACATGATAAGTATCAGATCCGCAGAAATAAAAATAAAATTAATGTTTTCCTAGATTTATTTTTAGAAAGAGCTATTAAAATTGGGAACACGAATTTAATCAATGAAGTAATCACAACGATTAATATGTTTAGTCATGTTACTCTCTATGGTCCCAATCTATGGTTAAAAGCGGTTAATTTAATTCTAGATAATTTTGGAGAAAATCTCGAGGCTCTGCTTTTGTCATTAATTCAAAATATCCCGGATGGTGTGTCAAGAACGGAACGCTTTGAATTAATTAATCGCGTTCTATTGCAAAATCCAGAACCTTCTCGAGAAATGATCGCTATTTTGTTATCACAAAAAACAGCAAGAAATCGCCCCATGTTTACGCTTTATGAACATTGTGGCGATTATAATAATATTTTTCACCTGGCATTAGATCAAAGAAAAACGGCGATTTGCGAATTTATAGACAAACAATATTTTAATTGCTGTAGGGTATTATCTAAGCGAGAAACGGATCGTTTTTCGACTATTACGATTGCCGCCATCAAACGAGGTTGGCTTTGTGCGTGTTATGAGGCCATCGCTCAAAATGATCAGGATCAATTATTATATCTACATCAATTTTTACCTTATAATATTACCGATAGAGATTTAGCGCATATATTAAATTATGCTATTTCTAGAAAAAAATTAGAAATTGTTGATTTTTTATTGAGCTATCAATCTCGCAAACCTAATTTAACACCACATCGATTAAATAAAGTTTTATACAATCCAAATTATGTTGACACTGATGGAAATCATGCTTTGGATGTTGCGTTAGTTGAAGAGAATTATGATCTTGCAAGACGTTTATTGCCGAAAATGACAAGAGAGAATAAACAAGGTATACCAGAAATGCGTTTGCAATTACTATTCTCATATTTATCGCGCACAAATGTAGACTTTGATAGGATAGCAGCGGAGATTCTAACAGATCGCCGAATTTTGGATTTAGGATTAAGTGATCGTTTTTTTAAACAATATCGTCGCTATCATAAATTCCAAATGGTAAAAAAAGGCAGCCTCTTAAATTTATCAACTAGATTTGGCGAACATCCAACGCCGATGCAAGCGATAACTTCTGTAGTGTATTGCGAAGACAAACGATTTGGTGCGAGAGTAATGGAATTCATGTCTGTAAATTACCATCAAATGGAACTACAACCTTTTTTTCATGTGATTGCGTTAGCTTCGATAGGTAAACATGATTACTGTAAAAAACTTTCTGCTAAACCTGATAAACGCTTAAAAATATTTCTCACCGTTGATAAGACATTAGTAAAACTAAGCCAAGCTAAAAATATGGAAAATTTAAATGGTGTTTATCACCTGAAGAATGCGGTTTTTGCTAGAAAAAATGAAATGAGTATTGTCGAAACGGCAGGTGTCATCTTCCATGAGTTAATACATTTTGCAATGCTCGAAGTTTTTAATTTTGATGCGAATCCTTTTTCGAAAGATGATGTATTAAATGCTAAAGAGTATCAAAAAATTGTGGTCGCCACGGAATGGAGATTGCGGCGTATTATTGGAGAAGACAAAATAGCGATTTTATCTGGTCTCGCTGCCGCTGATTTTCCTGAATTAGAATATGAAGAAGTTAAATTAATCAAAATTCTTTATAATTGTTTCTTTGATCATTATAGTGAATCACAACAAAGTTGTGAATTAGTCGCACATTTATTGCAATCGATATTGGAAATTGGTCCTGATTTTGTGATGCCCTGGTTACAAGATAATTTGCCTGAACTCTATACATTCTATGATAGTTTTCTCCTGCCTAAAATAAATCAATATCTCAAAAGAATGAATGTCGATGAGCATTTTACCATGCCAAATACTGGTCCTAGCGCAACATTGAGATATTCATCTTAGTGGTTGAATAAGATTATAATTATTTTTTGTTTTCACTATCTAAGTCTTTTAGGAAAACAACCACAACATAATTTAGCTTGTTTGTATTAATGTTGTTGAGTAAATTGAGCTTGTAGTTTTTTGTGATGACATTGCCTAACTCTGGTTGTATGAAATGATTTTCACATTTAACGCTTTAGTGTTTTTACTTTGTTCGCCGCACAAGTATCGAGAATCGCTGCAGCACCTAAGAGTGATAAAACAATTACAGGTCCTGCATAAAGGGGGATTTGAGGGATATACGATAATAAATTCGCAGAATTATTTAATAAAGAAGAACAGCCGGATGAAATAATATCTCCAGCATTTTCTTTAAAATGCTCAGAAGTCATATAGGCAAGTCCTGTGGCACCAGCAGTTAGTGTAATAAATGTATTTTTATTGAATGGTAAAAAATAATCGCTAAACATTTCGCTCGCTCTTAAATTAATTATATTAATAAACTATAAAAATTTTCACCCTTATCATAACTTGATAAAAAAAAAATAACTCTCCGATATAATTCCTTGAAAAATTGAGGGTGAAACTAGATAGATTTTTACAGATATTGAAAAAAAAGCAATACTGGTTAATTTTACGGAATTAATGTAGTACTACAATTTAATCTTTTTAGAAGAAAGAAAAATGCCTTATATGTAATTTCAAACTTGTTAAAACAAAAGGTTGTAAATTAGCTATTACTAATTATCTAAAAATCAATTAGTTAGTGTGCTTTCTTTGTGTCAGTTCATGCAAACTTGACAAAATAGTCTATTCTTAAAGAAAAGGTAATGAATTCATTATCAAAATAAAAAAATAACAGAGATTGAGAACACACATGATTAATCCAGAAGATTTACAACCA
The DNA here is from genome assembly GCA_964352985.1 of uncultured Legionellales bacterium. GTDB lineage: Bacteria > Pseudomonadota > Gammaproteobacteria > JAHCLG01 > JAHCLG01 > CAYGUK01. Next base: position 295 of record CAYGUK010000109.1, on the reverse strand, counting down.
ACTCAACAGTTAAAAATTGCTGTAATCACTGTCAACGCAGGATCAAAACCGCTGTCAGATGCAGATCGCAAAAAATTAATAGATCAATGTGGTGATGCGGATATTATTTTGTTAAGTGTTCAAGAAGAGTTGCGTCATGAAAGTCTTGCAGAAGATATTGTCGGAGCAGTGGATTCTGGATTGCATCTTTGTGATAGTTATTGGCATGATACAAATACGGGTACAAAAAATAAAGTGACGACTAGGGCGTGTCCCTAAACCATAAATTTTGTATACTTCTGATTTATTGCAGTCC
>CAYGUK010000108.1:0-12769 GCA_964352985.1 uncultured Legionellales bacterium | reverse complement strand
AAATCAATCTGATGAATTTGTTGAAAATCGCTAATACATTGATAAATTGAAATTTAATTTGCTATAATCTAGCATCACTGATAGGTGAATAATGGACTAAATGCAAAATTTAACAAAACAACACGCTTCACATTCTCGGCTATTTTTAATTATGATTGCGAGCATCGCTGCAATTGGTGGTTTATTATTCGGTTATGATACGGGCATTATTTCAGGTGCCTTAATTTATTTGAGTCAAGATTTTCATATTTCCACTTTTCTACAAGAATTAGTTGTCAGTTGTGTTGTTCTTGGTGCCTTATTTGGTGCGTTAATTAGTGGCAAATTAGCTGATCTTTTCGGTCGGCGACGCATGTTAATTATCGTCAGTGTATTATTTATCCTGGGTACGATTATTGCTACATTCGGATCGAATATTATCACGGTGATCATCGGGCGTTTAATCATCGGTCTTGCCATTGGAATTTCTTCTTATATCGTGCCACTTTATATTTCCGAAGTATCAACGGCTAAACATCGTGGTGCCTTGGTATTAATCAATGCCATTGCGATTACAGGCGGCGAAGCCTTAGCTTTTTTAATTGACGAGTGGCTTGTGCCCACTCACTCATGGCGCTTAATGTTTGCAACATGTGTGATCCCTGCACTACTATTATTGATTGGCATGTTATTTGTTCCAGAAACCCCACGCTGGTTGGTGTTAAATAATTTTGTAGACAAAGCAAAAACAGTGCTGAGTAAAATTCGATTTTCTACACAAAATCATCAACTGATTCAGACAGAAATTGATGACATTCAACAAAGTCTTGTGATGAAATCAACACGCTGGCGAAATATTTTTTCAAAAAAAATAATTGGTGTATTAATAGTTGGTATTATGCTCGGTGTATTACAACAATTTGTGGGCATTAATACAGTCATGTACTATGGCCCTTATATTTTTAAAGCCGCAGGTTTGAAAACACCCGAACAACAACTATGGGCAACATTCGGCATGGGTGTAATGAACATGATTGCTAGTATTGTCACTCTCATCATTATCGATCACATTGGCCGGCGAAAATTACTAATGATTGGCATAGCAATCGCAGCGATGAGCTTAGCCATTGTCGGCTATGCTTTTTATTCAGGTTTATCTTCAGCTTTATTATCAAAGATTACTGTTATCTTTTTATTTATTTATATTATGGGTTATTCCGTGAGTATTGGCTCATTATTTTGGTTAATTATTTCTGAAATATATCCGCTCGAAGTGCGCGGGATGGCCATGAGTTTTGTCACCGCGATGCAGTGGCTAGCCAATTTTTTAGTTGCGCTGACTTTTTTAAGCATTGTTAAAGCGTTTGGTCCTGCAACAACATTTTGGCTTTATGGTGTTATGTGTGTTATTACGCTTTTATTTAGTTATTATTTTGTGCCGGAAACCACAGGGATAAGTTTAGAACTCATCGAAGAAAATTTAATCGCCGGTAAAAAATTACGTGATTTAGGTAGACAGATTAGTTAATTATTATTTGGTATAAAATTTTAATTCCTAGCAATAATTACGCGATTAACTTATATCGATCATAAAAATAAGTAATTTAATCCAATTTTAATTTGATATTAATCGATTACCCTTGCATCAAATAAAAATTAAAGGAATAACGATGATAATAATCAAGTTACCCGTAGCATGGATTGAAGATATTCAAGTTTGTTATAATCACTGTAATATCCAAAAATTTGAAAGCTTAAAAAAATTATTTAAAGTACGGGGCATTTCAACTCAAGATATATATCTTCTATTTTATGAAGAAAAAGATCGTAAATTTGAAAAAAGTACGTTAAAAAATATCGGAGGGGTTGTTAAAATATCTCATTTGCAATTTAATCCCAGTCAATATCTCCAAAATGAATATAATATTAATGTAGAAAATTGTGATTTTTTAATCAGTTTTGGCAATCATAAAGACATTGTAGAATTTTTCATAAATCATACCATAGTGGCTCTACCTGAATCTACTCAGTTCAACACTAACAATTCTTCTATTATTTTATCAAAAATTAGTTTTTGCGCTTTAAATAAATCATCCAATAAAACATTATCAAAGTTAAAAGGAACTAAAGTCCGGTTTTTTGATGAGATAAATAACGAAGAGGATTCACTTAGAATTGAAGAAGAAGTAGAAAGACCACTAAAAAAACAAAAAAGCAGCCACGCTACACATGGGATGACACCTAGCCTTATCATGTCAGAAATTGAAAAATTTGGCGTTAACGAAGATATTGATGATCAATTTCTAGAAATCTTCGAAAAAAAAATCGCAGAGATTGACTGCTCAACATTAGAAATAAAAACTTTAGAATGCTTTAAAGATATTAAAGATAAATTTAGTGAAAGTCGTGAACGATTAACTTGGTGTTGCTTTTCACGTTTATATGACGATTTAATATTATACGAAAAAACATTAGAAGCAAATAAACAATTAATCATACGCCAACCCATTATAGAAACACTATTGGAATTAAAAATCGAGTTTCAAGAAACACGAGATTTAAATTCATTTTTCAGCGCAACATTAAAAGCTTGTATGAAATATAATACGGATAACAATCCTATTAACTATTCATCACTCACAATGGGCAGCTTGAGCTAGCCTTATTAATTTAAAACGCTAAGCACCGCTTTATCGTAAGCTAAAGTCTCAGCGCCTGGCACATTATTACAAATGGGTGATGCATTTATATTATTCGAGGTCGAATGACAAGGTGTATCACGATCAAACGACCAATAATGAAGCCCTGCTAAATTGTTTGCTTTTACAAATTGTGCGATAGCTTTAAGATCATCAACTGAAGTTGTTTCACCTTGACTATCATTGTCGCCAATCATTGGTGTTAATTCGATGTGCGATAATGGAATATTATATTTTGCACTGACAGCTTTTGCAGCATAGGATGCCGAAAGCGCCATATCACACGCATTACCTGCTTTATTTAATTGACAATTACTTAATCCACCATAATCCATGACCATTAAATTCACGTCATAATTTAAACCAGAATCCTTCGCCGCAGCCAAAGCCCATTGCCCATAAACGTTTAAAGTATCTGTGCCATTCGCTAAAGTTGCAACAGTTAACGACACCCTCAATGAGGGCATTTGTTGTTTTTGTAAATCTGCCGTTGTTTTAATGAGCGTTTGAATTTGTTGTTGATTCCCACCTTCAATATCATAATCAAGCCCAACAAAATTTGGAGAAACCACACCATTTATTTCACGATAGCGATTAACAAAGTTTTCAAGATCCGTCACTGAATTACAAGTAAACGTACCCGCAGCGCCACCGGATGCAATAATATAATTTATGTTATCTTTTTGTAGTAAAGGTAAATTCGCATTCGCTAAAGCTTGTCCAGGCACACCACCCCAAGATTCTTGTTGACACGTCCCCGAGGCAAAAGCCAGAGTAATAGCATGATTACCAATCGACTGTAAAAAAGGCACTAAAGGACTTGGCATCGCTTCTTTGGGATTATTTAATTTGGTGCTAATAATATTGGTATTCCAATCCATATTAATCGATGTATCTTTATAAGGTGAAAATATAAAAGTTGAATTGTTTGAATTTATTTTGTTCGACTCAGCAAAGGTGAATGTAAAAACATTGACAAAACAAAAAACAATAATAACAAAGACAAATTTAATAATCATATTTCACCATCAAGTTTTTTAAAACATTATTAAAAAATGTCACTCCCTAACGTTAATTAGAAAGTGACAAAAAGTTTAACTCTAATTCTGCATTAATCAATTAAACAGCGAAATTATAAGGTAATGATTAAAAATCGCTATCCTGAAAATAAACCCCAATATGACTTAATAAATATGAGTGATATTTAACTGGAGGCATTATAAATTAATTTATTACCTTACCACTACCATCAAAAAAAGTTATTTTTCCTGTAGAAATATCATGCATACCACCAACGACTTCAACTTTACCTTCTTTCACTAATTTCTTAATCGTATCACTTGATTTTAAAATGTAATGCATTTGTGCGAGCACATTTGCTTTAGCAATGGCATCGATTGTTTGTTCACTTTCGCAACTAAATTTTTTACCTTCTATTTTTTTCACTGATTTTACGGCAGGATTAATTTGATTCAGTAAATATTTCAAATTTGCAGATTTGGCAGCATGCGAACAAGCCCCAGCAATTGCACCACATTTAGTATGACCAATTACAGCAATTAATGGCGTACCAGCTTTAGCTGTCGCAAACTCCATACTACCAATCACATTTTTATCAGCCACATTACCGGCAATTCTGGTAACAAAAATATTACCCAATCCTTGATCGAGCATAATATCGGGAATACTTCTTGAATCGATACAATTTAAAATAACAGCAAAGGGATGTTGCCCTTTTTCCGTTATTTTCATTTCTTTCGCATAATCATATTGTCGCATGTTCCCAGAAACATATCGGGCATTGCCTTGTATCAGCATATGTAATGCCTGAATCGGCGTGAGCGATTGCTGTAATTCGACAGTTGTTGACTTTGTCACAGCATAGGTATTAATGATAAAGAATGTTGAAATAACAATAAGTAAGTGTTTTAGTTTCATGCTAGTCCCTTAAATTGCATTTTTAAAATGAAATTATACTGCTTTTTTAAATTAAATTGCGAGAGTTAAATTTTAAGGGATCATTTCACCTTGAATAAGATAAATTATCCTGATGAAAACATTCTCCGAAAAAAAGCATAAGTATATTCTTCTTCCATAATCTCAGATATTGGATTCGTCAAACATCTAATCATAAATGCTGGGTTATCTGATTGATCACAAGAAAAAGCAAGAAGTAGTCTTATTATATCTTGTGGAAACAACTTTTTAGTGGGATTTTCACTCACGGAATGCCATTCTAATTCATATAAATCCATTGTCACTTGTAATGGTTTTTCTTCCCTATAGGTTTTATCTTTTAGAAATACTTCCACCACAGCTTGATAAAAATCTTTCATATGAGGATATAATAACACTTGACCAGACCTCGCTCGTTGCTGTTCCTCTTCAACTATTTGGTGAATAAATTTTGAAATACCTAGATTTGGATCTTCAGAATACAAATGTTCTGGACTATATTTTGTTTCTAATAAACCAAATGCTCTTGGAATATGAACGCGATATAAATCATCTAATGCATAATAAACATTTTCGATTAACCTATTATTTCCAGGAGTTGATGGAATAACTTTAACTAGTTCATTGACCATTGTATAAAAAATAGGTGCGTAAACAACTTGTTTGTCACCTCCAGAAAAAGAATCGTCAACAAATTTATTTAAGCAAAAATGATATTTGAAACAAATTCGTCAGTTAGAGGTTGGCGGTTCTTTTGTAACTCTAATAAAGTTGAATAACATTGCTCTATTGATAACATAACTAATGCTTCTTATTTTACTTTAATATGTTATATTATATTTTTTCTTGAGTGGTGTTAAAAATGATTCGCTCTAATACACAAAATGAATAATTTTCATCATTCATAATGTTTCTGATATAAAGCATAATAAGTAACGGGGATCACAAGCAAAGTAAACGTCGTCGATGCAAATAAGCCAAAGATCAAGGCCCAAGCTAATCCTGAAAAAATAGGGTCTAATGTAATAGGCCAGGCACCCAATGCTGCAGTGAGTGCGGTTAAAAATATCGGTCTTAATCTTACCGCACCACTATTTAAAACGGCCTCTTTAAAAGTTTGTCCAGCTGCAATCGATTTATCGATAAAATCAACTAAGATCACTGAATTTCGGATCACAATCCCACCTAAAGCAATCATGCCTATCATACTGGTTGCCGTAAAAAAAATTGGCGTGGGAAAACCATCGATTGGATGACTCATGATTAAATTTAATAACCAAAATCCGGGAATAATACCTATAATCGTTAGCGGAATCGCAATCATCATGATCAATGGTAAAATAAAAGAATCGGTTTGAATAAATAATAAAATATAAATTAATAACATAGCCGCTGCAAAACCTATCCCCATATCACGAAAAACACGAACCGTAATTTCCCAGGCCCCTTCGCCGGACCAATTGACTTTAATCCCAGGTGGTGGCGGTGAATTTTTTAACGCTTGTTCCATACTTAAAACAACATTTGCCGGTGGCCGTCCTGCTGTATTAGCGGTGACATAAACAATGCGTTGTAAATTTTTTTCTATAATCGGTTGATCATGATTTTGATAAATAAACTGTCCTAAAGCAATCAATGGCACTAAGTTACCGGCTTGACCCATTACGGTTAATTGCGATAAATCATTTGTATCCGTGCGTTCTTCACGCGGTGATTGAAAATTAATATTTAACGGTTGTCGCTCATTTGCAACATGTAAAACCATCGGCGTCGTTTTGCCCAAGGCTAATTGTAGTGTATTTGCGATTTGTTCAGTAGAAATGCCATTTAATCCTGCTTTTTCTTTATTCACTTTAAATATTATTTCTTGCCGATTCGTTTGTGTTGAGTTATTTACATCGACCACGAGCGCTTGTTTTTTTAATATTTTTTCGATATATTTTGCACCATTGATAATTTGCTGATACGACATACCTGCTTGTCCACTGACTTCTGCCACCAACGTTTGCAACACAGGTGGTCCCGGAGGTGATTCAACAATACTTATTTTTGCATGAAATTGCTTGGCAATTTTTTCGAGCGGTTTTCGTAAGCTTAAATTCACTTCATGACTTTGTAAATGTCGCGCACTTTTATCGACTAAGTTTATTCGAATATCTGCATAATTATCTTGTTGACGTAAATAATAATGTCTAACCATACTGTTAAAATCCATTGGTGAAGGATCACCGACATAAGTCGTAAAAGATGCGACATAAGGTGATTGTTTTAACACATGAGTAAATGCCATTGTCGCGCGATTAGTTTGTTCCAGTGTGGAACCCTCTGGCATATTAATCACTAACTGTAATTCATTTTTATTATCAAAAGGCAACAATTTTAAAGGCACTCCGCCAAACAAAACAATTAATCCACACATCATTAATAAAACAATAATTCCCACTAATAAACTATAACGCCATTTTCTAGAATTTAAAAAAGGTAAAAGAATTTTTCGATAATTATTTTTTATCCATAGAGGTGTTACGTCATATGAATGTGTTGCAAGAACGACACCTTGATGGTTTTGTTTTAGATGTTTTAACATTTTATACGCCATCCAAGGCACGATCGTTAATGCGGCAATCGTAGAAAAAATAATGGTTAACGGTACGGTACTTGCCATGGGTGCCATGTAAGGTCCCATCATGCCAGTAATAAAAAATAATGGAATAAAAGAAACAATGATAGTTAATGACGCCATTAACACCGGCGGTAATACTTCATTTACTGCAGCTAAAATTGCTTGTGCCATATTTTCACTATTTAATCGAATGTGGCGTTGAATATTTTCGACATTGGTAATAGGATCATCGACTACTAAACCCAAAGATAAAATCAATGCAAATAACGTCACTCGATTGATAGAATATCCAAATAAAAAATCTACAAATAAAGCTAAAGCAAAACTCATGGGCACAGAAACAGCCACAATAAATGATTCACGCCAACCGAGAAAAATAACCAAGACGATAACGACTGTTAAAATTGCGAGCGTGAGAGAATAAATTAAATCATCGACTTTGCTTTCTGCTGTTTTACCATAATCACGTGTAATTTTAATATGAACGTCGTGAGGGATAATGATGCCTTGTAAACTTTGTAATTTTTTTAAAATAGATTGGGCAACACTCACGGCGTTACTGCCATCTTTTTTCGCTAACGAAAGCGTGACAGCTGGATAAAAATGCTGACTTGCTAATAAATGATGGGATGATAAATATTTTTTAGAAAAACCAATAAAACTATAATTGTTGGCAAGACTGGGTCCTAAAATTACTTTGGCCACATCCCGCAAATAAACAGGTTTATGATCATGAACCGCTACAATCAGATTTTTTAATGCTTCGCTATTCACTAAAAAAGATTGAGTTTGAATATCGAACTGTTGATTATTATTATCTAATTTACCCACAGATAATGACACATCAGATTGTTTGACAGCATTATAGACTTGTAATGGTGTCACAGAAAAACCCGCCATGCGACTCGGTATAAATTCAATTCTCGCTTGTAAATTTCTGCCACCCACTAAACTGGTTTTTGAAATATTGGGTAATTGTACTAATCTCGCTAAAACTTCTTGCCCGATTCGATGTAATTCAAAATCATTATATTTTGCAGAAAATAACACGATATTCACGATAGGCACATCATTAATTGAAATGGGTTTCACTATCCAATTGGTCACAAATGATGGCACGATATCTAAATTCATTTGTAATTGATTATGCAATCTCACCAAAGCTTTTTCTTCATTCGTCCCCACGTAAAATCGTACTGTGACTAAAGCATGGCCATCGGAAGACGTGGCATAAACATCTTCGACACCTTTTATTTGCCACAATAAGCGCGAAAGTGGTGTTGTCACTAATTTTTCTATTTCTTTTGCACCCACCCCTGGCGCGCTGACCATCACATCAGCCATCGGCACACTAATTTGTGGATCTTCTTCTTTAGGCATCGCCATTAATGCTGCTATTCCTAATAATAAAGAAATAATAATTAAAACTATGGCTAATCGTGTGTGAATAAATAAATTAACAGTTTTAGTAATAAAATTAGTTTGCTCATTATTCGCCATTTACTGCTCCAGTCAATGCAATTTTATCATCGGCATTTAATCCAGATAATAATTGTATTTTATTATTATCAAGTTTTTTCCCTGTAGTGATAAGCGTTAATTGTCGTTGATTATTTTTCACTACCATCACATATTTTAACTGACCTCTTACAATAACAGCAGATTGTGGAATAGCTAACACATCAACTTCGCGGACAGGGATCGATAAATAACCAAACATACCTGGATATAAAGTGGTCGTCGTTGGAATATCCACTTTAACTAAAAAACTGCGTGTCATAGGATCAATCGAGGGTACAATTTCACTGACGACACCTTGCAAACTAGTATTAATAGAATCGATTTTGACATTTAAATGTTGTCCTACTTTAATACGTGTAATTAATTCTTCAGGGACATTCGCCACTAAGCGAAATGCATTTTTTGCTTGAAACTGTAATAAAGTTTTACCCGGCATGGCTTGATCACCAACATCAACATATTTATTTAAGATCACACCATCTGTGGGTGCTTTAATAACAGCATAACTTAAAGCAATTTGCGCTTCGTTTAATGCTTTGTTCGCTTGATTTAAATTTGCTTCGGCTTGCAAAAAAGTCGCACGACTATTGTCAAATTGAGATTTTGTCACATAACCTTGGTTAATTAATTTTGTCATTCTATCTAAATTAAGTTTTGCTTGCTCATAAACGGCTTTAGCTGAATTAATTCCTTGATTGGCTCGCTCAACTTTAGTTTCTAAATCTCGACTATCTAAAATAATTAATGCTTGCCCTTGTTTTACTTTTTCACCAGGTACGGCTAATACCTTATCAATTTTGGCAGTAATTTGTGCGCTTAAATTACTTTCCACTACGGGTTTTACTGTTCCAGTCGCACGATAAAATTCTGGGATTTTTATTTTCTCTACAGCTATTGTTGCGATTATATTGTTCTTAGGTGATAGAATTGTTAACCTTTTTTCACCGCCTTTTGCGATAAAAACAATTGCTATAAATAATAATATTATTATAAAAATAATATGTTTTTTACTGATACGTTTCATCTAAAATCCTTGTAACATTAGATTATTCGTTTAATACTAAATTAGCTTTTAACGAATTACTAGCTAAATTTTTTAACAATAAATTTTATGTAAAGTTTCAAGAATACGAATACCCTGATCATTGGCTAAACTATAATACACTGTTTGTGATTCTTTACGGGTTGTCACGAGGCCATCACGCCGTAAAATCGCTAAATGTTGTGAAAAAGCGGATTGGCTTAGTTCCGATCTTTCCCATAACTCGCCGACAGATTGCTCACCACTTAAAAGTTGACATAAAATTAATAAGCGCTCACTATTTGCTAACGCTTTTAATAATTTAGCTGCCTTTGGTGCATTTTTTTTAATTTGCTTGATATCTGGTTTCATAAAGACTAATTTAGCATTGTCTAAATTAGCTGTCAATCATCTATTATATTAAGAAAAGCATTACTATTCACTAAATTTAAACTAAAACGTAGGGACTCTGAAAAGAACAGGCGTTCCTTACTCGATGGGGATTCTTAAGGGGAGAATCGCGATTCGCCCCTTAAGTGACGTTAGCCTGGCTTTGCCAAGTTAGGCAGTATTATCAGGGTAACTATTTAGCATTTATGCTGAATAGTTACCCTTTATTTAAATATAAAAGTCTATTTAAATATATTATATCGAAGATAGCAAAATGACCTTATAAATCTATGAACGAATGATATTTAATCATATTATGCCATGCGTCAGGTATAAACAGACTAATCCAAATCGGTAACGTTATTTTTTCATCTAACAGAGCTATCGAATTTAGGCAAACTTGTTGTTTATTTTCAATATCGAGTGCAAATGGGTAGCCGTAACCTTCTAATATTTTACCATGAGCAAAAACTCCTTGCGGCGAGATATCCCCGGCACTAAAAATAAGTGGAATAAAAACGGTCATATAATTGCTTTGATATTGTTTTAAGGGAATATTAAGAGTCTGAGTATAATCATATAATGGTCCTTGATACTCAGTAACATGATATGCTATTCGAAAATTAATAGTTTTCCCTAGACAGTTTTTTCCACCTAGTCTGAGTCTTAATATTCTAGCATCAACAAATGGCTGTTGTTTTGAATGAGTTACTTTTGTGAGAATCGATTCATCCCATAGAAATTGATATCGAGTAATATTTTTAGTTAAAGGATATTTTTTAACATCAATTTTAACATAGGGCGCCTTAAGATAAGTGGTAATCAAGTGACTTACATTGCCATTTTGATATTTTCGAGCTTGATGTAAAAGAATAAAATTAGGTGCAAACACTAATATGAATAAAAGTATCATTTTAAGGAGTGATTTTTTTATCCATAAAGTATTTTGAAAACGAGTTGTAACCAGGTCAAAATATTGTTTTCTATTATCGGCGTTGAAAGCAAAAAGAGATAAATAATAAATTAACAATCCAAACGGTATCCAACCCCAAAAGGATAAATAAAAATAATGCCGAATATCAAATAAAATAGAAGGATAAGAAAAAATGTAGCAAATTGAAAATAATAAAAACAAACAAAGTCTTATATCAATAATAACGAGGACTAAAAGTAAAATTATCGTCGAAATAAAACTATAATATCGTTGTAGAATGTAAATAACACTATTATAGATACGAATAAGATAATCAGCAGGGAAAATACTAATATAACGATATAATAAATGTTTTGCTGCGGTATCATAATGAAAAGAACAAGGTGTCAAATAATTTAAATGTAACACTTTAATTGCAAATATATTCACCATAACATATATCATCTGGTCGATAAAAGTGTATCCCCAACCATAAAGTGGTGAGACTTTACTATAAAAATTGATATATCCAGGAGAAGAACCCGCAAGTGGGAAATGCCAAATACAGCTACTAATTTCTTTAGTATTAAAAGATTGAAAAATTGGCCATGCTAGTACGAAGAAGATTCCAAAATAACAGAATAAACAAAAATAATTAAATAGCGCTTTCCTAGAATAACTTGTAGGCAGAAAAAATATAAAACAAACCAATGTATAAGGTAATATCACTAAAATGTCTGTTCGAAACCCATACCCAATACCAGTGAGTAACGCTAATAAAACAGTTAAAATAAATTGTTTAGTTTTGGACTGTGTCTTCAAGACCAACAGACCTATTATCCATATAGCGCCAAGAATAAAGGGCACCTTACAATAATCTCGATAACTCAATAAACTAATTAAACTTTCTTTATAAAAAAGAAAAATACCGGCCCCCATTAACGATAATAAGGGTGGTAAAATTAATCGATTAATTCCGTAAATTGCTAGCACAGAGAGAGAAAACATTAATGCTACAATTAGCGTGATAGCAGACCACTTAATACCAGTTATTGACCATACGAGTGCAACAAAATGAATTAAATAAAAAATACTATAATGTGCTGAATTTTTTCGAACCTCTAATTTTTTAGGTAGATCATGACAATTAAAATGATCAGTTTGACGAGTTAAAAAATGAAAGAGTGTCAGATCTGATAAATTACTTATACTATTAAACCCTCGACCACAAGTTATTAATACCGCAGGTTCTAATAAAATATGATAATAAGCTTCATTCTTGGATAAATGAGTATGACGATAATATACAGCAGTATAAAAACTTGAAACTAAAATAAAAATAATGAAAATAATTTCTATTATTCTCTTGATAATGATCGTCACTCCCTTCACCAACAACAAAATTATAACAAAAGTAAAATCAAAAGGAAGTACATTATATTTGTATTAAACTCGAAAAATATTATTTTTAAGATGAGTTAAATGTTCACAAAGAAATTTACCCTGTGATAATTCGTTCGTCTGGACGACCAAGTCGTATAACTGAAAATCATAGTATACTAATAAAGTAATATGTATTATCAAAACCAGATGAAATGTTAAAGAAAACTCAACCTGTTTTTACATTACACAATCATTCAGCAATCTGTGATGAGTTTTCCTTAAGT
>CAYGUK010000107.1:7043-12842 GCA_964352985.1 uncultured Legionellales bacterium | reverse complement strand
AGTCTGTTCTTCTCAGCGTTTCTACGTTTTTGCTTAAATTTGGTGAATAGTTACAATAAGTTTTAATATATTTATCCATTGTAGCTTTTAATTCAACTGTTTCACTTTCTCGAAATATTCCTATCGATTGATTTGGATCAAAGAAAATTGTTAACCATTCTTTTGATAGAATAGCTTAAGATTAATTTATAAGCCCCTAATCGGGGGCATGATTAAAGTGGATCAAAACTCTCACTTTGCAACCAGTTTTCTGATGGATAATTTATATTACCATCGATAACATGCATGGCATATGCTAACCGGCTATTGCTTGAAAAATTTGCTTCACTTTTATGAAAGGTTTTACCATGTAAAATGACTAAACTCCCCGCAGATACTTCTAAAGGTTGCCAAGTTAATTCATCATAATTCACTTCTTGAAAAGAATTTAAATGATATTGTTTATCTTCATCACAAAGATAACGAGAATATAATTTAGACGTATTTATTTGTTGTGGTGAAACATATAAACAACCATTTTTAATGGAAGCATCGTCCAGCGCAAGCCAAAATCCAATGACATCTTTTTGTGGCATAAAAATAAAAGTAGAATCCTGATGCGGCAACACTTCACTTCCGACTTGTGCTAATTTTGAAATTATCATCGATTGAACAATATGCGGCGAACATAATCCCAATTGCAAACTAATTGTTTTGAATAATGATGTATGTGAAAAATGATTAAAAACTGAATCTAATTTATGAAGAGCATGACCAATTTTATTGATAAATTTTTCTGGGCATGATAACAAATCCTCTTTCAAAAATGATTGTTGTTTTTCAAAGAAAAAACTAATTTTATCTGCGGAGTCAATAAAATATTGTTGGGAAAAAATTAAGTCATTATCCTTCGTCGAGAAAAAAGCTAACTCTTCTTCAGTAAATTGATGCCTATTGATTATTGTATGATAGCGATCGATAAGCGCTTGCATTTCTTGTTTACTGAAGATGTTTTCTAAGACGAGAAAACCATTTTCTTGATAATAGTGGATTTGATCTTTATCTAACATTCCTTTGCTCCTATTTTTAAATCATTTTCTACGAGGACAGACTAATTTGATTATCTTAATGATTCATCAAAAATTGTAACACGACTGTTACAACAAAAAGCCTACTTGACATATTGATTTTACATTCTTCATCTATATTTACTCCCTATAGCGTCGTGCTGAGGTAGGAGTTAAATATAATGAATTTCAAAGCAATAAGAAAGCATTCACTAGAATTGAGTGAAACACCTCATTCAACCAACCAAGAGTTAGAACAATTATTGTTTGTAGAGCAACTAATACTCCAACAACGATTAACACATCTTCATTGTGAAAATATTGAAACGACGATTTATGCTGAAAAGTTAATTCAACAAATGTCTAATGATCCCATAATTCGATTGGATGAAATACAGCATCTAAACAAAGCATTGTATCTTGCAGATATTCAACAACAATGTTGTCTGATTAAGCGTTATTTAAATTAAGCGGCGGCATTATTATGTTGTTCTGAATTTTCATCATTGACAGATTCAGTACGATTTTGGCAGCTTGTTTGTTCTTGCTGAAATAGCTCCACATGCTCCATCGCACAAAATTCTCTAAAATTTATTGTTTCGGCGTATTGCATGATTTTTTTATTCCATTCTTCAGCGCTCAGGTTTGGATTCGATGTCATGATGACTCGATGATAGTCTCGAATTAACGTGATGTGTTTTAATAATTCTTGGGTTTTAATTTCTCTTCTTTCATGATCAAGAATAATAATTAAAGTACCGGCAATGATAATAACACTTGCGATAAATGCTGGCCACACAGCAAAAAGTGGTAAATTAATTTGTAAATGATCTAACATTAGTATGATAACACCCGTTAAAATCAAGCATAAACTTAACAACCGGTAGTGGCGACCAAACTCATTCATATCAACCTCACGCAATAATCAACTCTTACCCAACAGTCTTTTACTGTATTTCTTTTAAGTTTAGTTTAAATTGACTATATTCACATTGTAACCCACTCATTTACACCAAAAAAAAGATAGGTTATATCATAACTTTTTGTAACTGTACGATTTTTTATAAATGCGAGGCCAGCTTTGTCGCTTGTGCAATTGCACTCTTAGCATCTAATTCAAGTGCTTGATAAGCCCCACCAATACAATGAACAGAAATATCAGTGGCTTGTAAAGAGTCTGCTAAGCTTTTTTCAGACACTTGACCAGCACAAATAATAATGTTGTCAGCAGCGATGACATGAGATTCTTGCTGACGGGTAATATGAAGACCCGCATCATCAATTTTTTCATAAATAACTTCATCCAACATTTTTACTTGGTGCTGCTTTAAAACCGTGCGATGGATCCAACCTGTCGTTTTACCTAAATTCTTGCCGAGTTTTCCTGCTTTACGTTGACACAAGGTAATATTATGTTTGCTGCGATGGTCGATTTCATGTGGATGAATGCCGCCACGATGAGTAAGCGACATATCAATACCCCACTGTTCACAAAATTGTTGTCGACTTTGATTGGGCGCTTCTAATAAATAAGTTGCAACATCAAAGCCAATCCCCCCCGCACCAATAATAACAACATTTTCCCCAACAGGTTTTCGAAATTTTAAAACATCTAAATACGACAGAACACTTGGATGATCAATGCCTGGTATTGTTATTCGCCTTGGGGTAATACCTGTCGCAATAATAATTTCATCTGGTGATAATGCTTGCAGCATTTCGTCTGTTGCCTTGGTATTAAGTTGTAGGTTTACTTTATAGTGCGCTAATTGATGTTTAAAATATCGAAGCGTCTCATAAAAGTCTGCTTTTCCAGGAATCGTTTTAGCTAAATTAAATTGTCCGCCAATTTCAGAGTCAGCATCAAATAATGTCACTTGATGACCACGGCTAGCACTCGCAATAGCAAACGCACAACCTGCAGGCCCTGCCCCCACAACAACGATATGCTTGGATTTTTTTGCGGGTAATAATTGTAATTCAGTTTCATGACATGCTCTGGGGTTGACTAAACATGACGCTCTTTTTTTCACAAAAATATGATCCAAACAAGCTTGATTACAGGCGATGCAAGTATTAATTTGATTGGCTTGATTATGCCAAGCTTTATTTACAAAATCAGGATCAGCTAAAAAAGGCCGCGCCATGGATACCATATCCGCCACACCTTCACTAATAATGGCTTCAATTTGTTGGGGATTATTAATGCGATTAGAAGTAATAACCGGTGTTTGAATTTGTTGTTTTAACTTTTGACTCACCGATGTAAAAACACCTTGCGGCACCATGGTGGCAATGGTGGGAATTCTTGCCTCATGCCAACCAATACCGGTATTAATTAATGTCACACCCACTTTTTCTAGCGCATTTGCTAATTCTAAAATTTCATCCCAACTACTGCCGTAAGGTAATAAATCCAACAAAGACAATCTAAAAATAATAATAAAATCGCTACCCACACGTTCGCGAATTGCTTTCACAACATTCACTGCAAAACGCATGCGATTTTGATAACTGCCACCCCATTCATCTTGACGTTGATTGGTTTTTTGCGATAAAAATTGCGTGATTAAATAGCCTTCTGATCCCATCACTTCTACGCCATCATAACCTGCTTGCTTTGCTAAAAAAGCACAACGCGCAAAATGTGAAATAGTTTTTAAAACTCGACGATGACTCATCGCCCAAGGTTTAAAAGGAGTAATCGGTGATTTAATTGCAGATGGCGCATCAGACCAGGGGTGATAAGCATAACGACCGGCGTGTAATATTTGCATGACAATTTTACAATCAAATTCATGAACAGATTGGGTGATTAATTGATGTCTTGATAGTTCTTTTTGACTCGTTAATTTGGATGCAAAAGGTGCTAGGCATCCACTACGATTAGGTGAAATACCACCGGTGACAATTAAACCAACGCCGCCTCTTGCACGCTCAGCAAAATACGCTGCCAACTTAGGATAATCACGCGCATGATCTTCTAATCCCGTGTGCATTGACCCCATCATGATCCGATTTTTTAAATGGGTGAATCCAAGATCTAACTTTTCAAACATTTTCGGAAAATCACTATTAGCCACGCTATTATCCCTACCATTGAAATCGGACGATTATAGCAAAACTTATTTTGCACTGTCATGTTTTATCATCAGAAAAAAAATTTGTAACTGACTGTTTTATATTTATTAATTTTTATCATTGTGGCAGATTTTGTGATATATGCTACATTATATTAGAGTGTAGTGGCAAATTCGTTGGTGTTTTGTGGAAGAGAATATCGAAAAGGCATTCAATAAAATAAATGATTTGTGTAATAATTTAGAATCACTTATTTTTAAAGATACAGAAACTCTTGCTGAGCCTGTTAAAAAATCCATTGATGAAGCCATTCAACAACTCCATCTCCAATTTGAAGTGTTACGAAGTGCTAATGTCTTAAAAGACAGTCCAAGTATCAATGCAAGAAATCGTGCGTGTTATGCCGTGAGATTTGTCGCGTTAGAAATTAATAATCATTTGGGCGATGTCGAATACGCGCAATTTTTGTTGGAAAATTCTCATGTCTATGCAAGCAATGATGCGTTAAAAGCTCGAATTAAAATTGATATCGACATTTTATCTAGCAACATGAAATTTTTAGATGATGTCGAGTATATCGATAAAATGATTGATGATGAAAAATTTAGTGAAGCCTTGGTGCTAATCAATCACCATTTAGACAATCATAATGCATGCGAAGAGATAATTTATGAATTAACTGAACGTAAACGATACTGTATTGTTGCTGAAAGTAAATTATTTGAAGATAAAGCATCAGATTACTTTCGCAACGACGATTTTAATCTTGCGCGTAAATATCTCTCTCTCGCCAATAAATTAATCAGTGACAATATTTCAATATTCGCTATTAATTTTGAAGCGCTCACTAAAGATACCAATAATATGGTTCAACTGATGAGTGAAATGACGCAATACGTCGATAAAGAAATTGATCATTGGCGCAATGATTATATAAACACCCTTGAACAAGAATTTGAAGATCATATCGATAGGAGTGCCGCTTGCCTATATATTGATAGCCAATTTTTTGGGACGATTGTAGATAAAGCAATTCAATATAACCGTAATCCAATTGTCAGTGGCGGATCTTGGGGTAAAAAGTTCATACTCATTGCACTGTTGATTGGTGGTATCGTCGCCTATAATTTTTTTATGGATTAAAATCTAAAACTAATGAAACTTTATTTGATTGGTAATTCGATAATAATACTTAAGCCACCATCTGAATTATTCTCAGCAAAAATATGACCTTTATGTTGCATGATCACTCTTTTTGCAATGGCTAAACCTAAGCCATAACCTTTTGCATCAGTAGACGCTCGGTAAAAAGGCTCGAAAATATGTTCTAATTGCTCAGTGGCTATACCACGCCCTTTATCACTTAGGACAATTTTTAATTTTTCTATTTCTTTCCTAATCGTGACGGTGATCGTATTTTCATTTTCATTATGAGCCATAGCATTACGAATAATGTTTTCAAAAGCGTGACGTAAAGTCATCTTATTGCCAAGAAAAATTATTTCATCTAAATTACAATCGATATCAACCCAATTTTCGCCCACTTCAAAATTAGCATCATTGGCGATGAGATCAAATAATTCTAATAAATCAAATTGACTAAAATTATCATGGTTAAAATCAGCATCAATTCGAGACATGGATCATCTGTCTGCGATGTCTGCAGTTGTGG
>CAYGUK010000107.1:0-7033 GCA_964352985.1 uncultured Legionellales bacterium | reverse complement strand
ATAAAATTTCACCGATTAAATCATTTAATCGGGTAATTTCTAGTTCAATCCGATTAAAGCTTTTATCATCCGTGCTATTTTTTTTTGCTAATTCACAAGCGACTTGCAATCTCGCTAAAGGGGAACGTAATTCATGCGACACATCTCTTAATAATTGTTTGTGACTATGTAATAAAATTTCTAATTTTTCTGCCATGTCATCAAACTCTTCAGCTAAGGCAGAAATTTCATCATGCCGCTTACCTAAACTCGGTTTTACGCGAGTTGTAAAATCGCCCTCGGCAAGTAAGCTTGCCATATTCTGTAATTTACGCAAAGGATTAGTTAAATATCGAGATAAAATAAAACAAATTAAGCCGCTGACTAGTAAAGCCACAATTAAACGAATACCAATTAAACTAGGATGATGCAAAAATAAAGAATTGACCGGTGCTAAACGTGGCAACATCGCCACTAAAATATAACGTTCACCATCTGAATGAAATTTAAATCCTAATAAAATTTGGTCGTCAGTGGTATAAAATTGGGGACGTCTAATCGGCAATAAATAATTATCGATATAGGTACTCACCGCTTTTGGAATGGGACGATGTAAAATATCTTCGCGATCAGCATTTAAGATATAGGCTTTAATATTTTCGGCTTTTTTGACATTTTTCGACCAACGTCGCAACGCACGTTGGCCACCGTTATTTAAAACCGCTACTGCACTGTGCGCATAGGCACGTAACAACGCCCGTTGACGTGCGGTAATATAATAGCGATCAGTCATTTGATGGGTGATCATCACTGCTATCACTGTCATCAAAATCATTGCAACCCAAAATAATAAAAAGATTTTCCAAAATAGACTACGCATTATACTAATCTTAACATCTGCTTTACATTTCTTTACATTTCCAAAACCTATCTAACATATTATCATATAAACTTAGTATCAATAATCAAATTATCGGAGAGAATCATGAAGAAAATGTCTAAGTTACTTATCCCAGCAGTGTTAGCCGGTAGTCTTGCCTTTGGTGGCATCACGGCAGCAATGGCACAATCCGCTGAAAACCAAAATCAGCAACAAACGCAACAGGAACACAAATTCCAACATAAACACAAACATTTTAAAAAAATGTTTAAAAAACTAAACTTAACTGAGGAACAAAAAGCACAAGTTAAAACGATTATGAAAGAAAATCATAATCAAGTAAAAACAACACGTGAACAACTCAAACAAATTAGAGAGCAATTAAAAACAGCTTTAATCAATAACAATTTCCAACCTAATGATGAAGTGAATAAGCTCATCGATCAACAATCTTCACTCAT
Organism: uncultured Legionellales bacterium; assembly: GCA_964352985.1. Classification (GTDB taxonomy): domain Bacteria; phylum Pseudomonadota; class Gammaproteobacteria; order JAHCLG01; family JAHCLG01; genus CAYGUK01. Next base: position 5,713 of record CAYGUK010000107.1, on the reverse strand, counting down.
GAAACAAATGATGACTCTCCGAATTGCGACTAGCGGTAAAATTTATCAAATTTTAACGCCAGAACAACAAGCACAATTCAAAAAAGAAATGAGCGAACGTCCTCATCGTCGATAAAATCGATAAAGTTAAAAAAGTGGGCGCTTTGCCCACTTTTTTTTATTTCAATTTTAAAATGAATTTAATTACAACCTAAAGAATATCTTGGTTAGAATTAATAGACTTGATATAAATAACCAATGCCACGCAAAGTTTTAATGTGGCAGGGATCTTGACCGGCTTGCAGTAGCTTTTTACGAATATTACTAATATGAATGTCGATGGCTCGATCGTAAGGCGATAACTTTCGAAATAAAGCTTTTTCCGCTAATATTTCTTTATTAACTGATTTACCGGCATGAGCAATTAATAGTTCTAAAATATTAAATTCAGCCGTCGTTAAATCAAGTGTGTGATTTTGATATTTCATGACTCTTGATTGACTTTGACAAACTAAATCACCGACTGACACCATCGATTGTGATGAATTATTCGCAATTTGTTCTTTACGTCGAATAATCGCGCGTAAATGCGCTAATAATTCACGTGGACTACAAGGCTTGCCTAAATAATCATCCGCACCACATTCTAATCCGACAATGCGGTCGATTTCTTCGCCGCGTCCGGTCAACATCAATACTGGTGTAAAAATATTATTTGCTCGCAACATTTTTAAAATATCTAACCCGTTGACTCTATCGGGTAACATGATGTCGAGGATGATAATATCGTATGCTTTGACTTTTGTAATATCAATTTTACCATCATGGATAGCACGAAGTTGAAAACCTTCGGGTAGAAGATATTCCGCTAATAGTTGGCAAAGTTCTTTATCGTCATCGATAATTAATACAGTTGCAATTGTCTCTTGATTCATGTTTTTATTATAGCGTCTTCCGAGCATTATGCTATCCCCTCTTTACATTTCTTAACACTAGACAAACACAAACTTACAAGTGAAAAAGTTATACTCGACTCATGAAAAAGGCAACACTTTTTGGCACAATAATTTTATTTGGAATGATTGGTTTACTGATAATCAAGCATTATCATTTTGCACATCATTCTCTTGCTAAAAAAACCGCTGTTGCACTCTTAAATCAAGCAGATGTGACTCAAGTCAAAACTCAAGATTACGCTAAAAGCATTGTATTCTCCGGCTCACTTTATCCGCTTACTCAAACCACTATTATCAGTAAAGTGTCCGGTGAAATCCAAAAAGTGAATATTCTCCCTGGACAACAAGTCAATAAAAATCAAGTCATCGCCACAATTGATCCTAATGATTTAACACAAACGGTGTTACAAGATCAAGCCTTGTTATTATCAAAACAAGCAACTTATCAAAATGATAAAAACAAACTATCTCGATATAAAAAGTTATTCCAAGAAAAATATTATTCCGCGAGTGATTTTGATGATTTAAAAAGCCAAGTAGCTTTAGATAATGCCTTAGTAAAACAAGCCCAAGCAAGCTTGCAAGAAGCCAAATTACAATTGGGTTACACGCAAATCTCATCACCCATTAGTGGTATCGTTAGCGAACGAGATATCGATCAAGGTGAAAATGTGAGTCCCGGCACCACGCTTTTTAAAGTCGTTAATTTAAATAAATTACAATTAAAAGCCATTGTTCCCGCCAATCAAATCAATTTAGTTCATATAAATGATGTGGCAACGTTTACTATTAGCGGATTTGCAGAAAAATTTAAAGGCATTGTTTGCCGAATTAATCCCTCGATTATTGCTAACACGCGTGCGTTTTATGTTTATATTAATGTTGATAATCCACAGGGTTTATTACGCGATGGCTTGTTTGCAAATGGCAAAATTTTAATTAAACAATTTGCAAATAGTTTAATTATCCCTTATAGCGCGCTTCATAAAAATAAAAATCATTATTATGTTTATGCCATTGCAAATGGCATCATCACAAAACAACCTGTGGGAATAAACGTAATTGATCAAAACAATAATAAAGTTGCGTTAAATAAAGGCGTGATAAATAACCAATGGATAATCCAATCTGCGATAACTTTTAAAAATGGTGAACACGTCGAATTACCCAACCAGGATAAACAACATGTGGTTCACCAAGCTTAGTATTAATAATCCCATTTTTGCCACGATGATGATGATCACCATTTTGGTATTGGGCATTTTTTCTTACAATAAAATTCCCGTCCAACAATTTCCTGATATTAATTTTCCTACTATTGTGATCACTACCGATTATCCCAATGCCAGCGCTAAAGCGGTTGAGCAAGATGTCACAAATAAAATTGAAGATAGCGTTAATACGATTGGAGGCATTGATAATTTACGCTCAAAATCAATGCAAGGAAAATCTGTTGTTATTATACAGTTTAATTTAGGAACCAAAGTAACAGAAGACGAAGAGCAAGTTAGGGAACGTGTTTCAGCTATTTTAGGCCAATTTAATACGAATATTAAAACGCCTGAAATTCGTCATCTCGATCCCGATCAACAACCTGTTTTATCAATCAGCTTAACTTCAGCTAAACGTTCTTTACGTTACTTATCTGATCTCGCGCAAAATTTAGTCGTCAAACGTATCGAAAATGTGAATGGCGTCGGAGAAGCCGATATTAATGGTAATATTGAACGCCAAGTGAATATTGATATTGATCCCAATAAACTAAAAGAATATAACTTAAGTGTGAGTGATATCATCAATGCCATCACTTGGCAAAACCAAAATTATCCAAGTGGTATTATTAAAACAAAACTAAGTAATACTAATATCGAAATCCAAGGAGAATTTAAACAAATAAGTGGCTTTAACAATATTATAGTCGCAAAACGTGGTGACCAATCGATTACTTTAAATCAAGTTGCCAAAGTGGTCGATGGTAAAGCTGAACAAATGAGTGCGGCATTAATCGATGGTAAATCCGCCGTCACCATTGATATTTTAAAATCAGATGATGCTAATACTATTGCGGTATCAAATAACGTCAAAGCAAAACTCAAGCGATTACAAAGAGAATTGCCCAAAGATGTTAAAATTAAAATTATCAGAGATAATGCCAAGGGCATTATAAATTCTGTAAATAACGTCAAAGAAACTATTTTAGAAGGTGGCTTATTAACTATTTTAGTTATCTTTTTATTTTTAAGTTCCTGGCGTTCTACTGTGATCACTTCCTTAACGTTACCCATTTCTGTGATTGGCAGTTTTGTCGCAATTTATGTTTTAGGGTTTAGCATTAATGTGATGACGTTAATGGCGCTTTCGTTAGTGATTGGTATTTTAATTGATGATGCCATCGTTGTTCGTGAAAATATTTCACGACATATTTTACTAGGCAAATCACATTTTCAAGCAGCATTAGATGGTACTAAAGAAATTGGTCTTGCCGTATTAGCGACAACGTCGACCTTAGTCGCGGTATTTTTACCTATCTCTTTTATGCAAGGGATGATTGGGAAAATGTTTTTTGAATTTGGTATGACGGTTTCTGTGGCTGTATTAATATCATTATTCGTTAGTTATACGCTTGATCCTATGTTATCGAGTATTTGGTATGATCCGCAATTAGACATCAATAAACAATCGGGTCGTCTTGCGGCATTTTCGAGATGGCGAGATAACATTGTTGAAAACGTCAGTCAATTTTATCAACGATGTTTAGTTTGGTGTTTAGAACATCGCCGCAAAACGCTCATGATCACACTCGCACTTTTTTGTAGTTCGTTTTTATTGATACATTATATCGGTTCTGAATTTTTACCCAGTGCTGATCTGGGTGAAGTCAGTTTAGCCATCACCACCGCGAATGGCTCCTCGTTAAAATATACCGAAAGTAAAATTAAACAAATTGAAAAACTCATTAAACAAAATCCCGATGTATCATTTACCTATGCTTCAATTGCGGGAAATCGAAAATCAGGTTTTAATAATGCCAATATTTATGTTGAACTCAAACCTTTAAGCCAAAGAAAACACACAGCACAAGAACTGGTGAGTATCTTTCGTCAACAATTACAACCCTTAGCCGGTTTAAAAACAATGGTTGGCTTAAGCGATTCATTTGGTCGTGCCGAACGTGCGATTAAAGTCAGTGTCGAAGGTCCTGATCTTGATACACTCGATAAAATTGCGGCAAAAGTAGTTAAACTCATGCATCACACCAAAGGCTTTGTCGACATTGATAATAGTAGTAGCGATTTACAATCCACTTATAATATTAAAATAAAACCTGAAATAGCCAGTGATTTAGGCATTAATGCCAATACAATTTATAACACCATTTCACCCTTATTTTCAGGTCAACAAGTGAGTACTTGGTTAGGACCTGATGATAATAATTACGATGTTTATGTGCAATTAAGCGATAAACATAAAACAACGTTAAGTGATTTACAAAATACCCCCATTGCGAGCAATTCATTGAGTAACAATCAAACCCCGGTGATGGTACCTTTATCTCAAGTGGCCAATATTATTAAAACAGAAGATCCAAGTGAAATTGATCATCGCAGTTTAGAACGAGAAATTTTAGTCTCAGCGAATGTGAATGGTGTTGCTCAAGGAAACGCGAGTCTTGCTCTCTATCATAAAATAAATCAAATTCATTTACCGAGCGGTTATAGCATTCATAAAAGTGGTAACACTAAAAAAATGATTCAAAGTGCGGGTTATGCCGCGAGTAGTTTAATCCTTGCTGTCATTTTTATTTATATTATTTTGGCATCACAATTTGCGAGCTTCACACAACCTATTGCCATTATGGCATCATTACCTTTATCACTTATCGGGGTATTTATTGCCTTGTTTATTACGGGTTCAACCTTTAATTTATTTTCTGTCATTGGTTGTATTATGTTAATGGGTTTAGTGACTAAAAATGCCATTTTATTAATTGATTTTATTAACCAAGCAAGAGCAAAAGGTGTGAGTCGTTATCAAGCCATTTTAGATGCCGGTCTTATTCGCTTACGCCCAATTTTAATGACAACCTTTGCCATGATATTTGGCATGTTGCCATTAGCGCTAGGCATTGGCGAGGGCGCGAAGCAACGTATGTCTATGGCCCAAGCGATTATTGGTGGGATTATTACATCAACAATCTTGACATTGATAATTGTCCCCGTAATTTACACTTATATCGATGATTTTTCGAGCAAAGTCAAAAAGAAATTTATCCATAATTATAATCAAACTCGAGAATAATTATAGCCTGAAAGCGCTTTTCAATAAATGATGCAGGAAGTTTTCAATCCTGTATAATGGCCAACCTAACGACACTAGGATGGATAAATGTTTAAAAATTTTTTACACACACTTTATGGGGTTTTCACATTAATTTTATTTATCATTAATATATTGGTTGTCTCCCTCCCTGTTGTTATTTTCTCGTTTTTAAAATTCATTATCCCTATTAAACCTTGGCAGCGTTTTTGCGGCCACATTGTCAAATATATCGCGCTTTATTGGATTAGCATGAATAATTGGGGAATTGCCGTCACCCGAAAAATAAATTGGCAAATTACAGGTCTTCCTAAGTTAAATCCTAAAGATTGGTATTTAGTTATATCAAATCATCAAAGTTGGCTTGATATCGTTGTTTTGCAAAAAATATTTACTCATCGCATTCCGTTATTACGCTTTTTTTTAAAAACTCAATTGCGTTGGGTTCCAATGTTAGGACT
>CAYGUK010000106.1:0-13026 GCA_964352985.1 uncultured Legionellales bacterium | reverse complement strand
AAAACTCGCGCTGGCTATTTTGTCGAGCATTCAACCAGAATCATTTGTTCATTGTGTTAAAGAAAACGATACACAAAGTTTAGTGCGCATTCCTGGCGTCGGTAAAAAAACTGCGGAACGTTTAGTGATTGAAATGCGCGATAAGTTGGGTGACTGGAAAGCTGTTGAAACTAACAAAAACGCTGCCGATAATGGAGACTTAATTTCAGCAACTGATGCTAGCAGTGAAGCGATTAAAGCGTTAATGTCGTTAGGCTATAAACAAAATGAAGCGAATAAAATGATCGCGAAAGTTGATAGTCCAGATTTATCAATCGAAGATTTAATTCGACTTGCATTAAAAGGATAACAGTAACGATGATAGAACCAGATAGATTAATTAATGCAAAAGAATCAGTCGAAGATATTTTGCAAGATAATCATATCCGTCCTCAACTCTTAAAAGATTATACGGGTCAACAATCTGTCTGCGATCAACTTTCGGTGTTTATTGAAGCGGCGAAAAATAGACAAGAAGCACTTGATCATGTTTTTATATACGGCCCACCTGGATTAGGAAAAACAACTTTAGCCAATATTATCGCGCATGAAATGGGTGGTAAAATTAAACAAACATCAGGCCCAGTATTAGAAAGAGCTGGGGATTTAGCGGCTATTTTAACAAATCTTGAAGCGCGCGATGTTTTATTTATCGATGAAATCCATCGCTTATCTCCAATGGTTGAAGAAGTTCTTTATTCAGCCATGGAAGATTACACCTTAGATATTATGATTGGTGAAGGACCAGCCGCCCGTTCAATTAAATTAGATTTACCCCCTTTTACCTTAGTGGGGGCAACCACGAGAGCGGGATTACTCACTTCACCATTACGTGACCGTTTTGGTATTGTGTTACGCCTTGAATTTTATTCAATGGCAGAATTAACGACCATCGTTTTACGTTCAAGTAAAATTTTAAATATTAAAATTGAACAACATGGCGCAAAAGAAATTGCAAAACGATCACGTGGGACGCCACGTATCGCCAACCGATTATTACGACGTGTCAGAGATTATGCCGAAGTAAAAGGCAATGGCATTATTACAGAACAAATTGCTGACGCCGCATTAAATTTATTGGATGTCGATAGTTTGGGTTTTGATATGATGGATAGAAAATTATTAAAAACCTTAATAGAAAAATTTGATGGTGGTCCAGTGGGTATTGATAGTATAGCAGCGGCAATTAGTGAGCAGCGAGATACGATTGAAGATGTATTAGAACCTTATCTTATTCAGCAAGGTTTTATCCAGCGGACGCCGCGTGGTAGGATGGTGACTAAATTTGCTTATCAGCATTTTGGTTTAAAACAACAACAAATTGAGTTAGACATAGAGTAAATGACAAAAGAATATATTACATCTTTTAGAGCTTATCATGATGACGTGGATTTTACCGGCGTCATGTATAATGCTAATTATTTAAAATATATGGAACGTGCGCGCAGTGACATGTTGAGAGAAGCCGGGTTTGATCAAAAACAAATTTTAGAAGGTGGCATTTCATTTGTTTTATCCCATGCAGATGTAGCCTATAAAAAACCCGTCTATTTTAATGATGAATGTATTATTGCAACATCAGTTTTAAAATTTGGTAAAGCCAGCGTGCTGTTACAACAAGATGTCCGATTACAATCCTCTAATGATGTAATGTGTCGTGGTAATATGAAAATCGTTTGCATTTCAAAAGAAATGAAACCGGTTGCAATTCCTGAAAAATTATTTATGGAGATAAAAAAGTGGTAGCTGTTGATCAATCCTTATGGTCTTTTTTTGCTGATGCTGGTGTCATTGTAAAAACAGTGATGTTAATTTTACTGGCTGCTTCGGTGGTATCGTGGACATTTATCATTCAGCGTTTTTTAGTTTTAAAAAATACAAAATTAGCCATGCAAAATTTTGAATCTAAATTTTGGTCGGGTAGTGATTTAAATATGCTTTATCAACGTGTTGAACAAAATCACAATGCGCGATCTATTGAAGCGATTTTTTATTCTGGCTTTAAAGAATTTAATCGATTAAGAAGTGATGTAAAAATTTCACCTCAAGCTATTATGGAAGGCGTGCAACGTGCTATGCGAGTTGCGCATGTGCGGGAAATTGATCGTTTAGAAACACATTTATCATTTTTAGCAACAGTCGGTTCAACCAGTCCTTATATTGGATTATTTGGAACAGTTTGGGGGATCATGACCGCATTCCAAGGATTAGGTCACGTGCAACAAGCTACCATCGCCATGGTTGCGCCAGGGATTTCCGAAGCATTAATAGCAACGGCAATGGGGTTATTTGCGGCGATTCCTGCAGTTATTGCTTATAACCGTTATGTTAATCGTGTGGATCGATTAGCCAATCAAATCGAATCATTCGAAGAAGAATTTTTTAATATCTTGCATCGACAAGTTCATGCTGGGGGTTAATTATGGAACGTAAATATCGTCAACGTCGTCGTCAAATGGCTGAAATTAATGTCGTCCCTTATATCGATGTGATGTTAGTTCTGTTGGTTATTTTTATGATCACAGCACCGCTCTTAACACAAGGGGTGAATGTGAATCTTCCACAAGCGGCATCAAAAACATTAAATACAAAATCTGAAGAACCCATTATTGTGTCAGTGAATGCGAAAGGCGAATATTTTTTAAACATTGCAACGCATCCTTCAAACGCCATTAATGCGGCGGATTTAATTAATCGAGTGGCTGCTGAATTAGAAATTGCCAAGCAACAACATCATCAACGCATGGTGTTAGTCAAAGGTGACAGTGATGTGTCTTATGGTAAAGTGGTGCAAGCTATGGTACTGTTACAACACGCAGGCGCAAAATCGGTAGGGCTGATTACAAAACCGGTAGACTTAAATAAAACTTAATTTCTAGTGAATAAAAAGAGAAAACCAATGCCAACTTATGATCGTCAAATGATTAAGAATTTATTGGGCCAAAAATATTTCACTTTCATGGCAAAATCTAGTCGGCAAATAATGCAAGCGCTCTTACACTATTTAGATTTCAAACAAAAAGATTCATTTAATGTTCCGCCGGGACAATCAACGATGACAGCTTTAAATGAATCATTAATGGAGGATGTTTGTTTCGAAGAAAATCGCGCACTCTGTTGTGATATTCTTAACAAACCTTATTTACGACAAATCGTTTCCAGTGAAACACTTTTTTTTTTAGTGGCAAACCATATCGATCTTTACGATGAGATAAGTCAAAAAAGAGATTTGTATAATAAATTGAGTGGGTATCTCGCATTAAATCCTATTGATAAACGATTTTTAGATAATAAATATCATCAATATCATTATGAGAGATTCCATAATCACTTAGGTGATATGAATACAAGTTTGCAAAGAGCGGGCCTAACAAATAATGCTGCTGCAGCAGCTTAATCCTTAATAATTCAATCAGTTAAAGCTTTATTGTTATTTCATAAAATAATGCCATACTTAATATGATTAATCGAAAATGGAAAAACAATGGTTTGGTGGGCTACGATTACCTTAGCTATCATCGGGTTTTTTGTCTGGATTCCTTGGGGGATTATTCCAGGGACGTTGATTGGATTTTATATTGATTACGCATTCCTTTCTCACGGTCATTTACAATCGATTTCTTACGACTCTAAATTTCGCGGTGTTAAAAAATATTATTTTGTTAAATCGATGTTTTCTGTGTTGGGTCATATTGCAAAATTAGATGGTGTCGTTAAACAAGAACATCTAAATTATGCCGAACAAATTATGGAAAAAATGAAATTAAATTCCACCTTAAAAATGATTGCTAAAAACATGTTTAATTCCGGTAAAAGAAAATCATTTCTTTTATCTCGAAGTTTAGTCAAATTAAAACAACACTGTGGTCATGATGATAGCTTATTAGAAAAATTTGTCGAAGCACAATTAACGATGGCACGATTATTAGGACCGATGTCTGAAAAAAGTAAACGAGCGATTGTGGTGATCTGTGAAATTTTACAATTTGGTGTTATTGAAGAAGGCGATCATGCGAATTTTTTTCACGAGCAACATGATGATGCTTCAGGTGAACATTCCGATTATCGACGTCGTTCAAAAGATCAACACAGAAATTACCAACCTAGACCTGCCGCGAATGATAGCTACGCGATACTCGGCGTAGATAGAAATGCGGATAAGAAAACGGTAAAATTAGCTTATCGAAAATTAATTAGTCAATATCATCCCGATCGAGTTATCGCCAATGGTGGAAGTGAAAAAGAAGTGCAACAAGCAACAGCAAAAACACAACGAATTCATAAGGCCTATGAGGATATTATCGATCGATTAAAAGTTGCAAACGGTTAGGAGTGAATCATGCAAAAAGCGTATTTTGCCGCAGGTTGTTTTTGGGGAACAGAAGCATTGTTTCGTCAAATCGATGGCGTAAGCGATGTATCTGTGGGTTACATTAATGGCAAAACAGAAGATCCAACCTATAACGAAGTGTGTGGTGGAGAAACCGGCTATGCGGAAGGCGTTGAAATTGATTTCGATGAAACTCTCGTGAGATATGAAACTTTATTAACATTATTTTGGAAAAACCATCAACCAACAAGTAAAAATAAACAAGGTCCAGATAGTGGATCACAATATCGAGCTGCAATTTTTTATTTGAATGAAGAACAAAAAAACTTAGCATTATTATCTAAAGAAGCACTCGCAAAATCAGGAAAATATTCAGATCCTGTTGTTACGGATGTTGAAGCGTTTCATACTTTTTATCGTGCCGAAGAATATCATCAACGTTATTTTGAAAAGCATGGGAAGGTTTGTCATTTCAATCATTCATCTGAATAATTTTTTGTAACAATTACCTACAAATGTTACCTTGATACCAATGATCGTATTCATGGATTACTTTGTGTAAGAGACAGAGAACTTGGTGAAGGCGCTTGTTCATCTTGATGGGGGGAGGGGCTTCTTGGGTCAAGTCCTACTGAACTTTCAGAATCTGTGGATGTCACGGTGTTTGATCTATTTGCTCTTTCTTGAACAACACTTACAACCTTATCTTGCTTTAGACTATCTCCATGATTATGCTCATCCTCTGGGCTTGCCACCATGGGGGTAAGATTCGGTCGTCTACCACCTAATTTTGAGACAACTTCAGTAGTTTGTTTTCCTGCCGTTTTGGTTGGCGAGCTGAAGGCTTTTTTAACTTTGTCATAGATACCACTACATAAATCACCAATTGCAGTCCCGATAATTTTACCGATTCTAAACACCACAGGGAGTAATGTTATAACAGCAATATAAGAAGTAATTATTCTAGGGGTAACTTCATACCAGGGTGACCCTTTTGTAAAAATAACTGATGAGCCTTCAAAGTCAAACCAGTCGCCTCTGCTTAAACTTTTAGGTCCTGTCGTAAAAGTTTTAGCAACAGTCCAAAAAGCAATTTTACAAATAAAACTAATCGGAGAGAGAACACTAAACAAGATTTTCTCTGCTAGATTTGCCTTATCAGGAAAACTTGGTCCATTGACTATGGCTTTAATGATGTTTTTAGCCATCCAAATTGGACTCAGGATAACTGCAATGAATTTACCAAAATAATTTGCGTTCTTAAAATCTTCATAACTACCTGTTAAATTCCAAGTAATACCTTGGAATAATCCTTTGAAAAAAGGGAAAACAACTTTTCTTGATAATTCGTCGGCGAAAATTAAACTAACTAATCGTCCGACTACCCAAAAAGGTGAAGTTAAGACATAAAAAGCACCATCCAGTAAACCATGTTTTTTTAGATTAGAAAAATCAGGACCTTCAAATATTTTGCTTAATATTAAAGCAGGGAACATTAAAACTTGAATAATCCCTAAAGTGATATTTCTAGAAATATCTATCAAACGATTCCGAATTTTTACTTCTTCGGAAGTAAGAAAATCATGATCAGGTTTTTTTAATTTTACAAATACCGATTCAGTCACTTTTGCTAAATAACTTAGAATAATATATGGCAAGTGACCAGGGTTTAATAATTGTGATTGGATAGTATTGAGTAGTTTATCATTTGCTGTTCCAGCAAAGAGTATTATTTTATCATCAAATGATGTCTGGTCTTGGTTTAATACAGAACTAAAATAAATTAACAACATTAATTTTTTTGACCCAGTGTGAGAATTAATTAGATCCGGCTCTAACGCATCTTCGGGCTTTTTAAATGGTCGAGTAAAACCAGTGATATATTTTTTAATCGATAAAAGTGGCATAGTAACTCCAGCAAAATATTTTTCTTTTCATTATTTTAAGTATAATCAATCCTACTAAAAAAGCCATTATTATAAAAATAATTTATGCCCAATCATGTAGTTAAAAATAGTGCCCGTGAATGGGTGATTAAGAGTGCGTGACTCGTCGAGTTTGAATTTTTTTCTCTCCTGCCTTTTCTAAGTTACTTGTAAAATATACGGTGAGACATCCCAGTCCTATACCTAAAAATTGTCCGGTAAAGCGTTCTGGCATTGCTCGAAAATCTCGCATAATATTTCTTAACGAAAGTGTCATGACTGCACCTGCAAAGAGTTCAGGATCATTATGTTGGAGCGTTAAGGTGGTCGCAACATAGCTTGATACAAAACTTTCAGCTAATTCTCGAACACTAAATGCCATTATTAAATCCTCCAAAAAGGGGTATTATAAAAAAGTGAATGTTCTAAACCTATTGTTAGATTTTAGCTAAAATTTAGTATAAGAAATGAATATGACTTTAATCTACATCGTATGACTATAAGAATGCTTGGTGTTCACCTGACATTTAAGCGAATTGAACTTTAACAAAATTCACTTTAACCTTTTTCGACTTAAACACGTTTGTTTAAAATAAATATTGTAATATAAATTTACCATAACAATTTTGGGAAAATAATAAAAATTCTTCCATAATAATGCTTCAGATTAGGTCAACAATCGCGTATACTTTTGCTTGCGCGTAATGTATGGCAATGTGGGCTGTTATGGAACAACCGAATTTAAGTAAAGAGAGTTATCAATTACCTTTAAGTGTGTCAGTTGTACTTCACGTAATCGTGATTAGTGCTATTTTCATTAGTTTTGGATTTACAACTTCAATAAAACCAGAATTACCTCCCGGCACAAATATTAAACCCATCGATGCAATTGCCATTAATCAAACGGCTGTTAGCAAAGAAGTGACTCGTTTAAAAGATGAAGCAAAACTTAAACGCGAGAAAGAACTCGCTCATCAACGTAAATTACAAGATGAAGCAAAAGCCGCAAAATTAGCGCGATTAAATGAACAAAAAAAATTAGCCGATCTCAAAGCAAAACAAATTAAAATGCAACAAATAGCAAAAGCTAAAGCCAAAGCCGAGGCGGCGAAATTGGTAAAGATTAAACAACAACAATTAGCAGCAAAAAAACGGTTAGATGATCTCGAGAAACATCGTGCTGCAAAAATTAAAGCGCAACAAAAAGCCATTGCCGAAAAAAAACAAATGTTAGCTAAATCAGAAGCAAAAAAATTAGCACTACAACAACAATTACAAAAACAATTACAGCAAGAGCAATCGAATCTTGCTAGTAATCGCCAAAAACAAACGACCAATATTGTGAAGCAATATTCTGCATTAATTAATAATTCTATTAGAGCAAATGTACCCCCCATGACATCTAAACATTCAATCGCAAAATTATTAGTCACACTGATGCCTGGTGGTAATGTCGTTAGCGTCGATATTGCAAAAAGTAGTGGTGATGCCGCTTTTGATCAAGCTTGGCGCACTGCTGTTTATAAAGCTTCGCCCTTACCCGTACCGAGCGATGTGAGTATTTTTGATAGTTATTTTCGTCACTTCTCTATGACGACTACTATGACACCAAATGGTTAGAAACGATTAGGAAAATAGGTAACCTATAATGAAAAAATTGAATTTTGTATATAGTCTAGTTGCAGCAAGTCTCATGCTGATGACAAGCTGGAGTTATGCCATCCTCAATATCGAATTAACAAATTGGGTTAATAATGCTGTGCCAATCGGCGTCATTCCCTTTTCTGGGCAAGCTCAAGATTTAACTGGTGATGATAATATTGCCGGTATCATTAGTAATGATTTAAAAAATAGTGGACGTTTTAAATTATTTGATTCCGTGAAAATGTCAGAATTTCCAAACTCACCTACAGAAATCAAATATCCTTATTGGCGTGAAAAAAATTTAGATAATTTAATAGTTGGGCAAGTCAATGATTTGGGTAATGATCACTATGAAGTTCAAGTTTCACTAATTAATATATTTGCAGCAAAAAATAAAAATATTATGTTTAGTGAAAAATTCACGACAACAAAAAGTCAATTACGCCAATTAGCGCACCATATTTCCGATCAAATCTATCTACGTTTACTTGGGATCCGGGGCGTTTTTTCTACTCGAATTGCTTATATTGTTGTTGATAGATCACAATCGCCAACTCGTTATTTTCTCGAAGTTGCTGATAGTGATGGTTTTAACGCGAAACAACTTCTCACGTCAGATCAACCCATCATGTCTCCCGCTTGGTCTCCTAATGGTAAAGAGCTAGCTTATGTTTCTTTCGAAAAAGGGCACCCACAAATTTTTATTCAAAATGTCGCCAGCGGTCAGCGTCAACTGATCACGAATTTTAACGGTATAAATGGCGCCCCTTGTTTTTCACCTGATGGTAAAAAGTTAGCGGTAGTGTTATCAAAATCAGGTAATCCAAAAATTTATACAGTGAATTTAGCGAATGGACAATTAACACAATTAACCCATGGTTATTCAATTGATACTGAACCCGATTGGTCACCTGATGGTAAAACGATTATTTTTACCTCTAACCGTGGTGGCTCTCCTCAAATTTATCAACTTACTTTAGCAAATAGTAAAGTCGAGCGTTTGACTTATAATGGTTCCTTTAACGCGCGAGCCATGTTCACACCGGATGGAAATAGCATGGTATTGTTACACCGTGATAGCCAAGGCAGTTTTGATATTGCAGAACAAAATCTTCAAACCGGCACATTAAAATTATTAACACGTTCAGGGTTAGATGAATCACCCAGTATTGCTCCAAATGGCATGGAAATTCTTTATGCCAGTAACATGGGTGAAAAAATTCAGTTAGCTATTGTGTCTACTGATGGACGTGTTAAATTGCGTTTACCAAGTCGATTAGGCGATGTGCAAGCACCTGCCTGGTCACCATTTATATCGTAAGGCTGAAATAGGGGAAGAAAATGAAAGTGTTAAATTTTTTATTATTTGGTTTTTTTGCATTACTACTAACTTCTTGTGCGGTACCAACTGGCGCACCTGGTAGTAGTACTAAAGGCGGCGATTTATATGCTGGCAATGGTCAGGCTGATTCGGGTTATGGTAGCGCGGTTGCTTCTGGTGCGGGTAATTCAGCTAATTTTAATGGTTCCAATAGTATTTATGGTGCCGATGGCAAACTCATAAAACAAAATACTATTTATTTCACCTATGATAGCAATGCGATTCAACCTTGGGCATTGCAACCTATCAATGCAAATTTAGCGCATGAAATGAATCCACATCCAACATCAAAAAATGTGTTAAATGCTTATGCGGCTTATCTTGAAAATCATCCTAATGCGCGCATTCGTTTAGAAGGTAATACCGATGCCAGAGGAACACGCGAATATAATATCGCTTTAGGTGAAAGACGTGCTGATTCAGTTGCTGATACATTAAAACTTGATGGTGTCCCTGCTAATCAAATTTCAGTGATTAGTTATGGTAAAGAAAAACCCGTTGCATTAGGCAACTCAGAATCTGCCTATAGCAAAAACCGTCGTGTTAATCTGATTTTAGAGGGGTAAAACAATGCGGAATGCATTATTAATTAGTTTACTTATTTGTTCATCATGTTTTGCCGTTGCTGATAATCAAGCAACGGTAAATCAAGTTCCACAAGCAAATCAAACGGGGGGTAACATAGCCCCTGTTGAATCGGGTCAAGCTAATGCGCTACAGCCATTAGTTCCCAATAATTCACAAGCAACTCAAGACTATGTGCAATCTGATCAAACAGATTCTTCAACTACTACCGCATCAAATAACGCTACCCCACAACAAAATCAAGGTTCGTTGGTGCCACAAGCAACATCAGCAAATGCAAATCAAAATAATCAAAATACAGTTGCTGAAGCTGATACTTCAAACATGACTGTGCCACAACGGATTAAATTATTAGAGCAACAAATGGCGAATTTGCAACACATGCGATTAGTGGGACAAGCTGATCAGATGGAACAACAAATTCAAGAGTTACAAGGTAGACTTGATATGCAAGCGCATGAAATAAAAGTCATGCAAGCTGAGCAACGTGATGTGTATCAAGATTTAGATCACCGACTTTCTGCTTTATCACAGCAATCAATTGCGGGTGCCACAGCAAAAGCCACTGATATTTCGCCTAAACTAAGTGGAATAGGGCAAGAAGAAAGTGAATTAAAAGAGCAAGATGTTTATGAAAATGCTTATGGATATATTAAAGATAAAAAATATAAACAAGCTATCATCGCAATGAATGATTATCTTAAAGCTTATCCAAATGGAAGTTTTGCAGTTAATTCGCATTATTGGTTAGGTGAACTTTATTTAGTGACTGGTGATAATAATAGTGCTCGTACAGAGTTTCAAACGGTTGTGGATCAATTTCCTAAACAACCTAAAGTTGCAGATTCATTGTTAAAGCTCGGTCTTTTAGCTTACAACAATGGCCAATATAAATTAGCACGCAAAGAATTTGTTAAAGTTGTCAAAGGATATCCGGGCACACCTTCTTCACAATTAGCCCAACAACACCTCCAACAATTAGCACAAGAAGGTCATTAGTTGATACGTATTTCAGAAATTTTTTGTTCATTACAAGGCGAAGCAAAAACCGTAGGGATCCCCACGGTTTTTGTGCGTTTAACCGGTTGTCCTTTGCGTTGCCAATACTGTGATACCGAATATGCGTTTCATGGTGGAAAAAAAATTTCAATGCAAACCATCCTTGAAAAAATAGCATCCTATGAAGTGAATTATGTGACCGTCACAGGTGGCGAACCTTTAGTTCAACCTGAGTGTTTAGATTTATTAAAACAACTTTGTGATTTAAATTATATTGTTTCTATTGAAACAAGTGGCGCATTAGATATTTCAAACATCGATCCTAGGGTTAGTATTGTGATGGATCTCAAAACACCTGGCTCAGGTGAAGTCGATAAAAATTTAATGTCGAATATTCAATTTTTACAACAAAAGGATCAAGTAAAATTTGTCATTTGTCATGAAGAAGATTATCAATGGACTAAAAAAATAATTAAACAATATCAATTAAATGAAAAAACACATGTGTTATTGTCTCCTTCCTATCAAGAGCAGAATGCAACCCAATTAGCCGATTGGATTATCCAAGATAAATTAGCGAATGTTCGCATGCAAATACAATTACATAAGTATTTATGGGGCGATAAGCAGGGTGTTTAAATAACTGTTTTTAGTATTTATTTAATTTGTCTATTTTTTCATTGACTTATTTACCACAATCTTTATTATTTTAAGCTATAATATAACATATCTCATGACAATTATAATGATAGGTTTTTAAATGGCTATAATGACTTGGGATCAATTTTTTAAAGGATTGTTTAAACCTCTTGTCATATCAAAGGATATGACGCTACATAGAATGAAAAATGGCGATAACACGCTTTCTCTCAGTCAATATATCACCCACACCGTTTTCTATAGTGTCGTATTAAGAAGAAATTGTGGACTTAATGAAGCCAGAAGGACCCTGTTATTTAATGGTATGGGGGAGGTAGATGATTTTAATAAATTAATACAACATTTAGGTAATCCCGGTCATGTGCCTTATTTTTTGTTTTTATTATTATCTAAACTAGCGGAGACAGCATTTTCTAAACTTGAAACCTTTATTTATAATCGATCTTCGTTTCTGGTAACTGACCAAGAAAAAGAAATGGCAAACAATGTTTTAAAGGTATCCCGCTTTTTAATTATGTTGCCATTACAAATTATCCTAGGTTTGGGTTATATTTTCAGTCGCATGAGTGAAGGACCAAACTTTTCAAATTTAAAAGAACACAGTTTATTAGGCGGACTATTTTATTTGGTTACTAGTCCAATTTGGATCCCACTTCAATTAGTCAGTGCTATTCTCTCCAATCCTATCACACGAAAAGTACTGTCTCCTCTTGGAAAAGGTCTTATCGATAGCTTAATGTGGGCATTTATGGGGGATAAAGATGAATTTGATAAAACAAATATTGTTGGAAAATTTTTATGTTGTGTGTTGTCACCTTTATATGTTGTTAGAATCGGATTATTCAAAGCAATTCAAGGACCCAGTGAATTTAAAAATTCAAACATAGTTGGTAAAGCATGGATAGCCTTAACGACACCTATTTCATTAGTGGCGAAACTTATTTTTTGGACAGTTGCAAAAACCTTTTCAACGGGATTAAAGAGTTTCTCAAGACGCAGTCTGGTTGAATTTGATGGTAGCGAACATTTAGATTCTGAACCTTGGTATGATATATACCCTAAAGCGATAGCATCGTATATTGCGATGGCAACCACCTTACCTTTTATTTTTAAATTGGGGTCATCGATAATAAAATCTATTAAAAATAAGTGGGATGCTCTATGCAATTCAATCAAACCGAAAAAAGGCGTGAAAACGTCGACTGTGATTTCAAGCTTGGGTGGAGTCAATGTTACTGAGGAAGTGAAAAATGATGATGAGTTTAAGCCAAAGCTAGCCGCGACAACCAAACAAGAAGAGTCCAAAAGACAAGCGCAATCATTATCAGCAACAAGTGACGACAAAACGCCTGAACAGTCGACAGGCTCTGGGCTTCAACCAGATTCACCACCAGTTGTGAGAGTTGATAGTCGTTTAAGCAAGTAAAATGTAGATTAAAATATATAAGTATTTTGTACGCTTT
>CAYGUK010000105.1:0-13299 GCA_964352985.1 uncultured Legionellales bacterium | reverse complement strand
CTTCTGGCCAACATGTTTGAATTGGAAGACTTGTTAAATCAACTTCCTCACCTTCTTGACCTAATTGTTGGCAGGGGGCGCGATTAATTTTTTTTGGGGCCATATTTAAAACTTGTTTATAGAGCGGCAATTTCGACAACACATCGCGAAAACTTTCGGGAGGTTCTGGTTCTTTTAATATTGCAAGGAGTTGACCAATTTCACGTAATTGACTGACACGCTCCATGCCCATGGCGAGTGCAATGCGTTTGACACTGCCAAATAAATTTGCCAAAACTGGGATAGTTGAATTTTTGGGATGATTAAACAAAATGGCTGGGCCATTATTGATTAATGTGCGGTGACAAATTTCAGTCATCTCAAGTTGGGGATCAATTTCATGATCAACCAACTTGAGTTCATTTTGTGATTTTAATTGTGATATAAAATCTCTAAGATCAATATATTTCATCGCTTCATTGAATCAAAAAATTCTTCATTTGTTTTGCTATTTTTTAAGCGATCAATTAAAAATTCCATGCTGGCGATTTCATCCATAGGATGTAGAATTTTACGTAGGATCCACATTTTTTGTAATTCATCTGGTGTGGTGAGCAATTCTTCACGACGCGTACCAGAACGATTAATGTTAATCGAAGGAAAGACACGTTTTTCAGCAATGCGTCTATCAAGATGAATTTCTAAATTACCGGTACCTTTAAATTCTTCGTAAATGACTTCATCCATTTTGGAACCAGTTTCAATTAATGCAGAAGCGATAATAGTTAAACTACCGCCTTCTTCAATATTACGTGCGCTACCAAATATACGTTTTGGTCTTTGCAATGCATTAGCATCGACACCACCGGTTAACACTTTACCGGAAGATGGGATCACCGTGTTATAAGCGCGAGCTAGACGAGTAATCGAATCTAATAAGATAACAACATCGTTTTTGTGTTCGACTAAACGTTTTGCTTTTTCTAAAACCATTTCGGCGACTTGCACGTGACGCGATGCAGGTTCGTCAAAAGTAGACGCAATCACTTCACCACGAACGGAGCGTGACATTTCGGTGACTTCTTCAGGACGTTCGTCAATGAGTAACACAATTAAATGACATTCTGGATGATTATGTGTAATCGAATGGGCGATGTTAGTTAACATCATTGTTTTACCTGCTTTTGGCGGTGAAACTAATAAACCACGATTACCTTTACCAATAGGTGCTACTAAATCGATAACACGTGCAGTGATATCTTCAGTACTACCATTACCCACTTCCATTAATAAACGTTCATTAGCAAATAATGGTGTGAGATTTTCAAATAACACTTTATTTTTTGAATTTTCAGGTGCGTCAAAATTAATTTGATCGACTTTTAATAGTGCAAAATAACGTTCGCCTTCTTTGGGAGGACGAATTTTTCCAGAAATAGTATCACCTGTGCGTAAATTAAAACGTCTAATTTGGCTTGGTGAAACATAAATATCATCGGGTCCTGCAAGATAAGAACTATCTGCTGAACGTAAAAAGCCAAATCCATCTTGCAAGATTTCAAGCACGCCATCGCCATAAATGTCTTCACCACTTTTAGCATGCTGCTTTAAGATGGAGAAAATAACATCTTGTTTACGGGTTCTCGCGAGATTATCTAGGCCGATTTCTTCAGCGATTTTAATTAATTCTACGGGTGATTTAGTTTTCAGTTCTGTGAGATTCATGGTTGTCTAGTCTTGTAATTTATAGGTTAAACTCAATCGAAAAAACACGTCCAATTGTGATCACTAAAGTAGGTTAGACAGTGATGTCACATTCATCTTCATGATGAAAATAAAACATTATCACTATAACGCTATCTCGTCTAGTATTTTCTAGTGGGCTCGTGTTATTGCGCTTATTAATGGGTAACAAATTCATTATAAGTTGCTGTCTAAAAAAGCGGTTAATTGTGATTTTGTTAATGCGCCCACATGTGTTGCTTGTGCTTCGCCATTTTTAAATAAAATTAAAGTGGGAATGCCTCGTACACCAAACTTTGCTGGCGTATCACGATTATCATCGATATTTAATTTTGCAATTTTTAATTTACTTGCGTAATTTTCGGCAACTTCTGCTAGAATTGGCGCAATCATTTTGCAAGGGCCGCACCACTCTGCCCAGAAGTCTACCAATACAGGCGTGTCTGATTGTATAACGTCGGTTTCAAAGCTGTCGTCAGAAATTTCTATTAAATTTTCACTCATTATTTCAATGCCTCATTTTTCCGTAAAAATTGATTTAAAGGGATTTTGCCTTAGAATATTTGGCATGCAGGAGTAAAAGCATACATAGTTAAAGTCGGTTTGTCTAGTATTTTAATAATCAGTTATTAACTGTTCTTTTTTAAATGTCAAAAATCGGCAAAGTAGTAAACCAAATTCATAAAGTATCCATAACGGAATGGCTAAAAGAATTTGTGAAACAATATCAGGCGGCGTTAATATCATGCCAAGGATAAAAGCTAACACGATAAAATATCGGCGCATTGATCTTAAAGTATTTAAACTAACTAATCCTACTTTGACAATAATGAGCATTAACACTGGGACTTCAAACGCAAGGCCAAACGCTAATAAAAAGCGTAAAATAAAGGATAAATAATGTTGAATGTCAGGAAAAATTTTTATTTCTGCGGGTGTAAAACTAACAATAAATTTAAAAACTAACGGACAAACAATTAAATAAGCAAAGGCGATACCTAAATAAAATAAAAAAACACTCGTGAGAGTAACCGTCCAAATAAACCTTTTTTCATGGCGATATAAACCGGGCGCAACAAAACGCCAAATTTGAAATAAAATAAATGGCATGCAACAAAATAAAGAGAATATAAAACTAAATTTAATGGGGACAGTTAATGGCGACATGATCCCCGTTGCAATCATGTGAGAATGAGCGGGTAATTCTTTTAAAAGTGGAAGAGCAATCGCATGAAATAATGGCGCAGAAAAATATAATAATATAATAAATCCTAATAATACGAAAAAGATTATCTTAAGTAATGTGCGACGCAATATAATTAATTGAGATAAAAGTTTTTCATTGTTGTTAACTTTCATCTTTGTTTTCCTGAGTTTGTTCTTCAGCTTTTTTGGCTAATGCGATATTACGATCTAATTGTTCGATCTTTAATTGTTCATCAAGATCTTTTTTGATTTTTTCACTTAATCCCTTACCTTTAGCAAATAAGGCACCTAATGTTTTAGCCACTTCCGGTAGTTTTGTAGGACCAATAACAATAAGGGCGACGAATATCACGACTAAGAATTCCCAAAAGCCCATGATAAATCCCTATGGTTTATTGTCTTCTGAGTTTTGCTTTTTATCTTCTTCACTCACGCCCTTACGAAAACTTTTAATTGCAGCACCTAAGTCACTGCCAATGTTACGCAAACGTTTTCCGCCAAATAAAACAATGACGATAAGTAAAATAAGTATTAATGATAGGGGGCTGATATTGTGCAGCATAAACTTCTCCCTAAATGTTTATCTTTAAAGATCTTAACTTATTTTTCATTGCTTTGTTAGTAACAAAAGCCCGAAAGTTATTTAAGCGAAATCCCAGGGCCATTTATTTCAACTGATTCACATTTTATTATTAGTTCAGGTAAACATGCAGCCGGTGATTGTTGTAAAACATAATT
The DNA here is from genome assembly GCA_964352985.1 of uncultured Legionellales bacterium. Taxonomy (GTDB): domain Bacteria; phylum Pseudomonadota; class Gammaproteobacteria; order JAHCLG01; family JAHCLG01; genus CAYGUK01. Next base: position 9,633 of record CAYGUK010000105.1, on the reverse strand, counting down.
CACAGCATTCACTAAATCATCAACTTGGATTTTTTGGGTGTTCTCAAGTTGAAATTTTTGTGTCATATCTGTATCAACAACACTTGGACAAATGTTGGTGACTTTAACATGGTATGGTAATAATTCTTGATAAAGCGCTTCAGTAAAACCGGTCACCGCAAACTTAGACATGCAATAAACCCCGGCTCGAGGATGACCACGTTTACCCGCCATCGATGAAATATTAATGATATGGCCTGATTGTTGTTGTTTCATTGTTTCAACGATTTCGCGGCAGGCAAAAAAAGTACCCATGACATTGACCGCCATTATTTGATTAATGGTGGCGACATCGACATCGAAAAAGCCCATTTCAGCAATACCCGCACTATTAATTAAACCATCAATGGTCTGGAACTTATTTTTGATGAGTGCAAAGGTTTCGACAATAGCGCTTTCATCCGCCATATCTACTACATGAGTATGAGCATTTTCTTTAAAGTCATCGGGTACTTCTGCGACTAATCTATCTAAGTGATTTTTTGTTCGTGCAAGACCAATACAGTGAGCACCCTGTTTGATTAAAGATAAAAATATTGCTTTACCAATACCTCTACTTGCACCGGTAATAATATAGGTTTTACTCATGAAGTTATCCGTTGAATTTAAAAACATGAATTCTAGCATAAAATAAATCGTGTGTTTATAATGCGATGAGTTTTAACATGATATATCTTAAAGTTATGACGGTAATAAATGAAAATTTTATAAAAATTGTTGATTTGTTAAGTGACGAACAATTTCACGATGGTACCTCAATTGGCGAAAAATTAAATATTACGCGCGCGGCTGTGTGGAAAGCGATAAAAAAATTAGAACAGTATGATATAGAATTAGAATCAATTAAAGGTAAAGGATATCGATTAACGACACCTTTATCATTATTGAGCGAGAAAAAAATAAACGCAGAGCTTAAACGAAAAAAATATCAAATTATGGTTCTTGAAAAAGTAGATTCAACGAATAAACATTTGATTCAATATTTGGGTCAATCCAATCAAGTGGTTGTTTGTCTTGCTGAAAAACAAGAATCAGGTAAAGGACGATTTAGTCGACATTGGTATTCGCCTTTTGGTCAAAATATTTATTTATCGATGCTTTACTCTTTTAAACATGATGTGAGTCAATTTTCTGGATTAAGTATGATTGCTGCTTTAGCCTGTTGCAAAGCCATCGAAACATGTTGCCCCTTACCTTTTTCGTTAAATATTAAATGGCCAAATGATATTTTTTATCAGGGTGAAAAAATAGCAGGGATACTGGTTGAATTACAAGCCGAGTCACATGGATTTTGTCATGTTATCATTGGCGTGGGGGTGAATGTTAATATGGAAAAAACCATTGGAAAACCCATTAATCACTCGTGGACATCTTTAAGTAAAATTTTAAATGAACACCTTAACCGCAATCAGTTAGCAGCAACCTTGATTAACACAATGGATGAATATATCACGCATTTCTCAGAGGTTTCATTCTCCCATTTTATGGCCGAGTGGCGTCAGCGAGATTTGTTATTAAACAAAATAATAAAAGTAAAAACGGGCCAATCACAATTACAAGGAACTGCCATGGGAATTAATGAACAAGGTTATCTTCAACTTAAAACACAAAATAATGAAACGAAGTTTATTTCTTCAGGTGATACGACAATTTTGAAGTAATTGGGCCATTAATTTTTTTGCGTTGATATAATAACTCGCATGATGTTTTGGTTGAAAAGGGATAACACCGAGGCAAGATGAATTCATCCATTGTTGAAGTGTTTCGATATTTTCATCTAATGCAAGCATCGATGGATCACAACAATTAGCAATCCAACCAATCATCGGGATGTTCGCGTTTTGTATCGCTTGTTGAGTTAAAATCGCATGATTTAAGCAACCCAATTTTAGAGCAATCACTAGTATGACTGGAATTTGTAATTGTTGGATAACATCTGAAAAACATTCGTGATCATTTAAGGGAACAGACCAACCGCCTACACCCTCAATAATATTAACATCGACATGGGTTAAACAGTGAGATTGTATTAAATTGACAAGTTGAATTTTGGAAAGTATTTGATTTGCCTTAATTGCAGCAATATGTGGCGCAATGGCGGGTTCATAACAAATAGGATTTAATTTATGATAAGGCATTTTTGTGCTCGATGCTTTTAATAAGCGTTTTGCATCATCATTGATTAATTCATTTGTATCATTATAGCTTGCACCAGAAGCAATAGGCTTTAATGCAAATGTTGAATAACCGGCTGCATTTAATGATTGTAAAATTTTAACTGCAATAAATGTTTTACCAACATCGGTATCTGTACCGGTGATGAAAATAGTGTGACTCATGTTAACTCCCGATTAAGTGCGACAAATAAGCCTATGTGGTAAGTTAATTGAATTGGTGAATGATGATGTTTTATGAAGGGTTGAGTTAAACCTTGTTGCTTAGCATTTTGTAGAAGACAATTAACCCCTGTTGAAGAGAGTGACTTTAATAAACCGCGTCGACTAGAAAAATGTTGTTGAAAATAAAAATTTTCCGTTTTGATTAGGTCGAAATTATTGTTCCGTAATAGGGTAATTAATTGATTTTCACTTAACATAGGGTTTTTTGAATGAATTTTTAATTCTGGAAAGTTGTTTTCTAAGGGGAGAGAAAACACCAGCAATCCATTTACTTTGATACAATGTTTTAGATTTTTTAAGGTTTGATCTAAATTAGTTGACCATTGCAATCCCATATTACAAAACATCAAATCAATTGAGGTGAGACTGTTATAGAGAAAATCAAAATCTGATTCTATAAATAACGTTTTTTTTAATGAAAGTGTTTTAGCAATCGTTAATAAATCTTTAGCGAAATCGATGGCATAACAAATGTTATAATCTAAATAGTCAGTAAGCAACTGGGTGCTTAATCCCGTACCACAAGCTAAATCACCAATGCGATTAGATTTTTGAAAGGTAGTTGGAATTTGTTTGAGAAGTTGTTGACAAATAATAGGTTGAACAATGGCATGTTTATTATAAGTTTGTGAGGCACGATTAAATGAGCGCTGTATTTTAGTTTTAATTTTTTTACTTAGCGCTGACAGATTTAACATGGATTTATCTTGATAAAGTTTGCGATTAAATCAATGAGATGTTCAATTTGTTCAGAAGTGTGTAACGCAGTTAATGAAATTCTTAAACGACTTTGATTCTTTGCCACTGTTGGTGGCCGGATCGCAGCGGTAAAAAAGCCATTGAACATTAAATAATGTTGTAATTTCAGAACCAGATAATTATCGACTATTTTAATTGTTTTAATGGGGGTGAGAGAGTTAGAAATTAAGGATAAATTTTTTAATGCACTATATCGATTAAAATGTTCGATATTTTTTTTTAAGGCCTCACGTCGCCATGATTGTTGTTTTATAATGGTAAGTGTGGTTAATAATGTTTTTGTGATAGCTGGTGGTAATGCAGTGGTGTATTTTAAACTTTTACTCAACTGTGTGATCATGTCTATGGTATCTGATTTACCCGCGACGATTGCGCCAAATGCGTTAAAAGTTTTGCCTAAAGGTAAAACTAAAACATTATAGTCATCAGGGGTTAATACTTCATAGTCAATAATGCCTTGACCATTATCACCTAACCAACCGATACCATGAGCATCATCGATATATAAAAATGATTGATGTGCTTTAGCGAGTTTTGATATTTCTTTTAGCGGGGTGATATCCCCTTCCATGCTAAACACACTTTCAGTCACAATGGCATTGATTTTGTGTGTGATTAATTTTTGATGTAAAGCGTTTAAATTTTGATGTTGATAGCGTAGATGTGTTGCTCGGGTTAATTGGATCCCATCTAATAGAGACGCATGGCATAATTTATCTGACAAAATAATATCATGACGATTAAAGAAAATATTTAATATTCCAATATTAGCTAAATAACCATTATTAAAAAAAACTGTTTTTTCGACATTTAGCCATTTAGCAAATTCTTCTTCTAATTGTTTTTGACAGTCATAAAATCCCGCAACAAATGAAGATGAACCACTACCGAAACCATATTGATGAATAGCTTTTGAGAACTCGTCAATAATTTCAGGATGTTTAATTAAACCTAGATAATCATTACTCGCGAAATTAACATAACATTTTTTATTGATTAATACTTTTGACTGATCAAGCGTCGGCGTTTCAATGATTTGTCTATGACGATATAATGCTCGTCGTTTTTTTTGTGCGAGAGTAATAGTGTAATCTAACATTATTATGGCACCTCTTGTTGATAACCTAATGCTTGCATTAAATCTTTGTCTTCTTGACACGCTTTATTTTGAGCCGTTAATAATTTTTCACCCAAAAAAATAGAATTTGCACCCGCCATGTAACACCAAGCTTGCATCGCTTTCGTCATGTTATAGCGGCCTGCTGATAATCTGATTCTTGACTGTGGAAAGATGAGTCTGGTTATGGCAATCGTTCTAATAAATTCAAGTTCATCGATTTCAACTGTATTTTCTAAGGGGGTGCCTTTGATGGCGATTAATTTATTGATCGGAATACTCGCCGGTGGTTTTGGCAATTGATAAAGCGATAATAAAAAATTAATTCTATCTTCGCGTGACTCACCCATGCCAATAATACCACCACAGCAAACATTGATATCAGCAGCAATTACATTAGTAATCGTATCAAGTCGATGTTGAAAAGTACGGGTGGTAATGATTTTTTTATAATATTCTGGTGAAGTATCTAAATTATGATTGTAATAATCTAAGCCTGCACCCTTTAATGATTTAGCTTGAGTTAAATCCAACATGCCCAACGTGACACACGTCTCTAATCCAATTTTTTTTACCGCACTGATCATTTTAAGGATCAATGGGAATGCTTTAATTGGCGGTTTGCGCCAAGCTGCTCCCATGCAAAATCGTTTGACGCCTAATTCTTTTGCGCTTTTTGCTTGTTGTATCACGTTATCAATTGATATTAATTTTTCAGTTTCAAGTTGTGTTTTATAGTGTGCGCTTTGTGGGCAGTAAGCGCAATCTTCAGGGCATAAACCCGTTTTAATGCTTGATAATACACAAAACTCCATGTCTTTGGCTAAAAAATTTTCAAGATGGACGAGGTGTGATTTTTTTAATAAATCAAAAAAAGGTTCATTATATAGGGCATTTATTTTATCACGATTCCAATTGGATTTGTTTGTCATGGTTTCTTTTATCTTGCTATTGAATGAGCGAATCATAAATGTTAAATTTAAATCAGTCAACCATGTAATAATTAAGGGTATACTAAAATGCTAATGCAAGAAATTATGAAATTAGACCAAGAATATAATTGGCATCCTTGTGTCTCATTAAAAGAAAATCAAATATTAAAACCTTTAATTATAAAAAAAGCGTATGGCAGTTATTTTGAATTAGCATCAGGACAAAAAGTGATTGATGCAATTGCAAGTTGGTGGTGTAAAACATTAGGTCATAATGAACCAAGTTTAAAAGCGGCACTATTACAACAATTAGATAAATTTGAACATGTTATCTATGCAAATACAACCAATGAAACTATTGCCAAACTTTCAAAACTTTTAATTGATCACACCTTGCAACCAATGAGTAAAGTATTATACGCCAGTGATGGTGCAAGTGCGGTTGAAATTGCGCTGAAAATGAGTTTGCATGTGCGTTTTTTACAAAATAATAAAATCAAAAAACAATTTATTTCACTCACCAATAGTTATCATGGAGAAACGTTAGGCACATTAAGTGTGAGTGATATTGATATTTATCGTAATGCTTATTCCTCGACTTTATTTTCTTCACCTAAAATTATGCCGCCGTATGTTAATAGCATTGAAGATCCTTTGTGGTCAGATGCTAGTGATGCTTGGCTAGCGGTAGAAAAATATTTATTGACTATTAAAGAACAAGTCACCGCGGTTATTGTTGAACCCATTTTTCAGGCAGCGGGTGAAATGCGTCTTTATAGTAAAGATTTTTTGGTACGGCTAAATCGATTTTGTCAAAAACATGATATACATTTTATTGCCGATGAAATCATGACAGGCATAGCGCGCACTGGAAAATTTCTAGCGATGGATCACGTAGAAGTTGCTGCAGATTTTATCTGTTTGGGAAAAGGTTTAACCTCGGGTTGGTTACCTTTAAGTGCTGTGATGACGACAGATAAAATTTATCAATATTTTTATCAAGATAATGAAATCAATCATTCTTTCCTACATTCCCATACTTATTCTGGAAATGCATTAGCGGCGAGTGTGGCAGTTGCGACGCTTGAATTCATCAAACAAAATAAAATTAATGAAAAAGCACAGCAGCTACAATGCTTGATGAGAGAATGTTTTAATCGTATAAAAAGTAATACCGGATTGATTGAAAATATTAGAGGAATTGGTGGGGTGATTGCTGCCGATTTAGTGAATAGTCAAAATCACCCTAGACTTGGATTTAACGTATTTCAACGTGCGATACAATTAGGCGCATTTTTGCGACCTATTAATAATACGATTTATTGGTGTCCGCCACTTAATATTTCAATTGAAACATTACAAGAATTAGCGGATATTACTGAGAAAGCATTATTAGATAACTAACTTTCTATTAAATACCAGTTTTGCTACACTGCTTTTTTGCTTGAAGTTAGATTGAATTTTTATGAAAATAAAATTAGTGAGTATGAGTTTATTATTACTTTTCTTATCATGCGGTTTAGCAAAAAATTTACCTAAAAATATGCCACCAGAAACAAAATGGGTATTTGATCGTGCCAATGCTTGTTTGTCGGCAAATAATATTTCACGTATTGCAGCAAATGGCGAATGTTTAGCGTTACAAACTTATTTTGGTAAAAGCATGCCTAATGCCAATCCAATCTTAATTGTGTTTATTCATGGTGATGGCATTCCAGGTGGTGGGCCAAGTGATTATTTAAAATTTCAAGCTACAAAATTTGTGGCTAAAAATATTGTACCCGTAGTATTAATTCGTCCTGGTTATTACGATAGTTATAATCATTATTCGACAGGCGAAAGCTATGCTTTTGCCGCGGATGGTTTTCCTAATGATAGTTATCGTCCTCATACCGTGGCTACGATTGCCGATGCGGTAAAAAAATTAAAAACCTTTTATCATGCAAGTTGCACGATTTTAGTAGGACATTCTGGTGGCGCAATGATGTCCGGAATTATTTTGGGAAAATATCCCCATTTAGCAAATGGCGCTGTGTTGGCATCTGTTGTGGGCGATGTTCATCAATGGGCTAAATCACATAAGTTTGGATCTTACCCTCATAGTTTGTCACCAAATAATTTTGTTAACACTATTCCGCATCATGATTTTGTTTATATTATTTCTGGAACTGAGGATAAAAATACTTATCCCAACATGGCAGAAGATTATTATAAAAAGTTGAAATCAGCAGGGGTTAATGCTTATTGGGACCCCGTGAAAGGCGGTGATCATAACAGTGTTGTGCTAAATAAATCGACTCAATTTGATAAGGCAATTAATTCTGCAATTCTATCTTGTCAGAAATAGAAAATATAACCATGAAACTAGCTTTATTGCTTTGGAGATTAATACAAGAGTTGAATATTTTCAATTCTTGAAAAACTGAATTTTAATCAGCTTATATAATATCCCCACAAAAAGTTTAAAATTGCACATTCAATTTTAATTAAATACAATAAAAAATGTATATAGAGACTCAACATATCGATGCCGATGGCCTTGTGCTTGTTATTAAATGTCACACATTACGCCGACAAGAAAGAGAGCAATTAGAAAAATTACGGCAAAAGATTTATGATAATTATAAAAAGGCTTTTGCTAAAACAACATTTTTTCATCCATTTGTTTGTAGAGGAGTTAATCCTTGTTTAATTTCGGCATCGGTTTCAGACAATAATACGATAAGAATTCAATTACCATTTAAAGCAAATGGCATGGATAATAAATTTAAAATGACGACTATTCAGTTTGATGATTACCTGGTATATAAATCAAACCTAACAATAAAGTGTTATGAAATTTTTGAATTTATTAAAAAAGAACTTAGTGAAATTAATGATAAAATTAAATCAATCGTGCAAGAAGACTTAGAAAAACGTCAAGAAAAAATTGAAAGTCTACGTGACATATGTTTTCAATATTGCACGCTTTATGAAAATCACTATAACACTTTACCTGGTTTTAGCCTTGAAAATATTAGGAATTTATTAGGTAAGAACATTAAATTTATACCTCTCTATGAATTAATTTTAATAGTGCTTTCTAAAAAAGAATTAAGCACATTTTTCAATAATTTTTTAGCAGAGTCCTACGGTCATGCTGCACTTGTTTTTATTTTAGAAAATAAGCAAGTATTTGAGCGTTTTTGCAAATTACTTGAGCTTGGAAAAACTGATTTTATAAAAAATTGTTTGGATTTTGTTAAGACTCATTCAGGAATATATTGTAGCGATTTGTTTTATGATGAAACTCTTTTCAATGAAACGGATATTGAACAAAATATAGCGCTTCAAGGAAAACAGTTTGCAGAAGAAGATATGGTGCATGATAAGCCGGAATTTGATGAATCACAACAACACCCCCCGCAGAAACGACCACGCACATAAAAACACTTTGATATTGCAAATTTAATTTCGGCGTCGTAATAACGAATACAAGATTACAGCTATACCTAAACCGCCTAATATCCAACTAGCTCGAGTTAAATTTAAGTAAGGACCAAACACATGTTCCTCGACAGCAATATTTAATCCTAAACTAACGATAAATGCTGTTGCAATCCCATAGATAAAACCAAAACGTTTCGACCGAATTTTTTCATCTGTCATTTTAGGGCGGCGTTGCATTTCTAATTGATGATGATGTTTTAAGTCTCTGGCAAAATGCATGACCTCATAAACCAAGTCTGGAATTTCTGGCATTTTTTCCGCCCAAAATGGCGCGAGATCTCTGAGTTTTCTAAATGATGCGCGAAGCCCAATTTGTTTTCTGATCCATTTTTCAAGAAAGGGTTTCGCGGTGCTCCATAAATCTAAATCAGGATATAGTTGCCGTCCTAAACCTTCAATGTTTAATAACGTTTTTTGTAAGAGTACAAGTTGAGGTTGCACTTCCATATTAAATCGTCTTGCAGTTTGAAATAAACTTAATAATACTTGGCCGCAAGAAATTTCTTTTAACGGTTTTTCAAAGATGGGTTCACAGACTGTGCGAATAGCAGATTCGAATTCTTCGACACGAGTATCATAGGGTACCCAGCCTGATTCGACATGTAACTGGGCGACGCGTCGGTAATCACGTTTAAAAAAGGCAAGGAAGTTTTCAGCGAGATAGCGTTGATCGCTTGGACTTAATGTGCCAATAATGCCGAAATCAATGGCGATATATTGTGGGTCATTGATATTTTTTTCTGAGACAAATATATTTCCTGGATGCATGTCAGCGTGAAAAAAACAATCACGAAAAACTTGGGTAAAGAAAATTTCGACGCCACGTTCGGCTAATTTTTTTAAATCGATACCGGCTTTTTTTAATGCAGCAATATTTGAAATGGGAATACCATGGATC
>CAYGUK010000104.1:0-13477 GCA_964352985.1 uncultured Legionellales bacterium | reverse complement strand
TCAATAAACTATTCCAACCAACCAAACTGATTTCATAGTCCAAATTCATCACCCCGATAAAATGAAAGCCGCAAAGCATTTATACCAGGCAAGATAAAAAATATTAAAGTCACGATTACCTGTGGTAAAAGTAAAATATATGGTAATAATTTATTATTAAATATTGCGCTTTGTTTCTGCATTTGTCACACTTCTTTTAAAACGCGAAATCAGACGATTGCCTTTATTCTCCGCTTGTTGTAATCCTTCTTTAACTGATATTTGTCCGGTAAATATTTCTTCTAACATATTATTATTGATGTTACGAATTTGTGGCATGTAACCTAAACGTATCCCTTTTGAAAAAGCTGTCGGTGGTTTATTCATCAATTCTTGCATTGCCACCATGGCCCCAGGATTTTGCTGATAAAAGCCTTGTTTTTGCGATAATTCAAACGCAGCTTTTGTTACCGGTAAATAGCCTGTTTGTTGTTGCCAATATGCTTCAATTTGCGGTTCTGTTAAAAAATCTAAAAATGCCGTAACAGCTTGATAGGTTTTATCATCATGGTCTTGTAACACCCAAATCGCCGCACCACCTATAATCGTATTTTGAGGGGCGCCTTCTACAGTCGGCCAATACGGTAATGGTAAGACTGCTAGCTTAAAAGAAACCGATTTTTTTAATGAACCTAAAATCCCCGAAGTCTCAAACATCATGGCGCATTTTCCGCTGGTGAATAATGACTCGGCATTATCTTCTCTACCACCATAAACAAATAAATGATTTTTTTGCCATTGCATCAGGGAGGAAATTTGGGTTTCTATTAAAGGATTATCAAATAATAATTTTGCATCTAAACTAGCAAAACCATTATTGTCAGAAGCATATGGAATATTATGCCAAGCGGAAAAGGATTCTAGCTGAATCCAACTTGGCCACGCGGTAGTAAAACCGCAGGCATTTCCTTTATCGACAAGTTGTTGTGCCACTTCTGCTAATTGCGGCCAAGTTTTAGGATAATCTTCAGGTGTTATACCCGCTTTAGCAAGCTCATCAACATTCACATATAACACTGGTGATGAACTATTAAACGGCAGTCCTAATAAATGATTTTGTTCATCAGCATAATACTCGCCAATGGCAGGTATAAATTGATCTAAACTAACTTCACCACCATATTTTTTCATTAACTCATAAACAGGATAGATAACCCCTTTTGGTTTTATCATTAATTGCGTGCCCACTTCGAAGACTTGTACCATATCGGGTTGTTTGCCTGCGCGAAATGCGGCGACAGTTGAAGTCAGAGTTGTAGAATAATTTCCCTTATAAACCGCTTCAAGATAATAATTATTTTGTGAGTTATTAAATTGTTGAACGATATTATTTAACACCACACCCAAATGACCGGACATAGCATGCCACAGTGTGATTGTTGTTTTAGCTGACGAAGAATTAATAATAGATAACAAAATGAAAAAAATAATACTGAATTTTTTCATCTTTAACAAACAGCTAAAATTTTATCTGGACAGTTACTAAAAATGGCATCAACACCAATTTGATATAATTCCTTCGCGCGATTAGGCGAATCAACTGTATAAGCACCAATATAAAATCCATGTTTTTTGATTTCTTTAATATGTTTTTTGGTTGCAACAGTATCCTTTAAGTGAATAGCAGTTACATTGAGTTTTTCTGCATGTTCTAACCATTCAGGGCGCCAGCGTCGTAATAACATAGCTAAATGCGCATTAGGATCAAGTTCGCGCATGACCGCTAATGCCTCCCAACAAAAACTTGAAAACAATAAAGGGGTGTCACAGTCTTCCCATTTTTCTTGAACAACAGAATGTGTCGCTTTAACAGTATCAGTAATGGCATCTATGTGTGGTTTTAATTCGACGTTTGCTTTCATATTTTTGTTGCGTAATAATTCAAGCGTAGCATTTAAAGTTGGAATTTTAGTTTCAACAATATTATTACTTCGACCAACGTTTAAATTGTAAATTTCTTCATAACTGTAATCGGCAACATTACCCCAACCATTAGTTAATCTTTCAAGCGTGTGATCATGAAAAACGATTACTTCATTGTCGAAACTCAATTGCACATCAAATTCAAGCCAATCACAACCGAGTTCAGCTGATTTTTTAAATGCTCTTAGTGTATTTTCTGGTTCATAGGCACTTGCACCACGGTGGGCAAATACTTTTGGATAAGGATATTCTTTTTTCATTGTGTTACTTTCATTATTGAGGCAACATTTACATCAGCTATCATGGTAATTTTATCACTGACAGAAAGTGAATTTACCGCAGCATTTTTTTGTTGTTGCATTAAAACTAAACCGTTAGTTCTTGGCATAACAGGTTCACTCGATTGAAAATTAATATTGTGAATCGCAAAATGAGATTGCGGATACACTTTGTTTAAGCGGTTTATTTCTTCGTCAATTTGTTGATAGATTTTTTCACGTAACGCTGCTTTTACCAATTGAATCTCTTTATTGCTTGGTGTGAATTCAATATTTTGCACTGTAAATTTTTCACCAGGTTTAGATATTTTCTCTGCTTTTTCTCGTAAGTTTGCCAGCTGATCGTTTTTTAAACGAACGACAGCAGAAATTTGTAAACGTTCTAAACCTGTATTATCTTGATAACGATAAAAACGCGTAATATGCCAATTATTCTCAGCAATATTATTTAATTTTTGTAAGATTTGTTGATGGATATTTTCTAATTGAACATTGTTTAGTAAGGCATTTACAAGCACTGTTACTTTTGCAGTTTGAGTTGTTGCCCACTGCTCTCTTTGCACCCGAAAAGTCACTTGGTTTAAGGGTGGATTAATATTATCACCGTAAATTACAGTTGAAAAAATAAATATGACTAATGCTGCACAAGAAAAAAAACGTTTCATGCTAACCCTACCTTAAAATTTTATTGGCAACTTTAAACTATACGCTTTGCTTTTTCTACAAAAAAAATTTTACTTCTTAGTATTTTCTGATACTCTGGCGCTACTTATTTATGCTCAAATAAAGGGGTTTTTTTTATGTCCGCAATCAGAAAGGAAGAACAAGACATGTTGCCGCGCAGCAATCAATTCCAAGAAAATGATATTTTTAAATTAACGGAAAAATACCAATTTGGTGAGTTACATTTTAAAGAAGATAATAAAACCGGTTTAAAATCTATTATCGCAATTCATTCAACAAAACTAGGTCCCTCTTTAGGTGGATGCCGTTTTATAGAATATCCCAGCACACAAGCTGCGTTACATGATGTGATGCGTTTAGCACAAGCAATGAGTTATAAAGCTGCTATTTGCGGTTTAGAATTAGGTGGTGGTAAAGCTGTTATTTTAAAACCACCACACGTCGAAGATCACCAAGCTTTTTTTGAATCATTTGGTGAATTTGTTAATGATTTAGGTGGTCGCTATATTACTGCAATGGATGCCGGTACTTTTGAAGAAGACATGAATATTATTGCACGTAAAACTTCTTTCATTGCTTCTCATTCACAGCCCGGTGGAATCAGTGGTAATCCTGCACCTTACACTGCTCGCGGTGTTTTAGAAGGCATGCGCGCAAGTGTTAAACATCATTTTAAAACAGATGATTTTTCAAACATTCATGTTGTTATCCAAGGTGTGGGTCAAGTCGGTTACTATCTTGCAAAATTTTTACATGAACGTGGTGCAAAATTATCAGTTTGTGATGTTAATGAAATTGCGGTTAATCGTTGCGTTGAAGAATTTTCTACTAATATTATTTCTCTCGACGATGCGATTGCAACACAATGTGATATTTTAGCCCCTTGTGCTTTAGGCGGAATTATTAACGATAAAACGGTTGATCTAATTAAAGCTAAAGTCATTGCAGGTTGTGCTAATAATCAATTAGAACATCCAGAGATTGCTCATCGTTTATTACAAAAAGGCATTTCATACGCACCTGATTTCCTTATTAATGCTGGCGGATTAATTCATGCTGCTTCAATTTATTTTGGCAAATCAGAAGAAAAAACATTAGAAAAAATTGGTGAAATTTATCCGCGCATGTTAGACATCTTTCAACGTTCCGAACAAGAACAACGTGGAACAAATGAAATTGTTATCGAAATTGCTAAAGAAATAGTGGGCAAATAAAGGAGAAAAAATGACTGTTGTTGCAGAATTTTCAATAAATCATACTGCTTTTCTTGATCAACATGGAAAAGTCATTTCTGAATTACCAAAATTTGCAAATGATCACAAAGCATTAATTGAATTATATCGTTGGATGGTGATCACTCGTACTTTTGATACCAAAGCAATTGCATTACAACGCACAGGTAAACTAGGCACCTATGCTTCACCTTTAGGACAAGAAGCGATTGGTGTCGCACTGGGTCATGCTATGGCAAAAGACGATGTTTTATGCCCGGCTTACCGTGAATATGGTGCAATGTTTCAGCGTGGTGTCAAACTCGCCGATATCTTACTTTATTGGGGTGGTGATGAACGCGGAAGTGATTTTGGAAATCAATCTCAAGACTTACCTATTTGTGTGCCGATTGCAACGCAATGTTTGCATGCAGTAGGGATCGCAAAAGCATTCCAATTACGCAAACAACCTCGAGTGTCTGTAAGCGTTATTGGCGATGGTGGAACGTCACAAGGTGATTTTTATGAAGCCATCAATGTTGCAGGTGCTTGGCAATTACCAACTGTTTTTGTCATTAACAATAATCAATGGGCCATTTCCGTACCCAGAAAAATTCAATGTGGCGCAGCCACCTTAGCACAAAAAGGTATCGCTGCAGGAATAGATTCTCATCAAGTTGATGGTAATGATGTCATTGCTTGTCGCGAAGTATTTGCAAATGCCTTAGAAAAAGCACGCACAGGCAAAGGACCAAGCTTGATTGAAGCTATTACTTATCGATTATGTGATCACACAACTGCTGATGATGCAACTCGTTATACTCAAAAAGAAGATTTAGAATTAGCTTGGACTAAAGAACCCATTTTAAGAATGCGTGAATTTTTAAAGACACAAAAACTCTGGGATGATGAAAAAGAACAACGTCTTCTAAAAGAAGCATCAGATCTTGTGGCTGACGAAGTCGAGCAATATTTAGCAGTAGAACCACAACCTGCAACTGCAATGTTCGATTTTCTCTACCAAGAATTACCTGATAGCTATGCTGATCAATACGCAGACTTAATTGAGGATTAATACATGCCAGAAATTACACTCATCGAAGCCGTTACTCAAGCGCTCGATTATGAAATGCAAAAAGATGAAAATGTTGTTGTCTTAGGTGAAGATATTGGAATTAATGGTGGTGTATTCCGCGCTACTGTCGGATTATCTGAGAAATATGGCGCTGAACGTGTTATGGATACGCCACTTGCAGAAAGCATGATTGCAGGACTCGCCATCGGCATGGCAATGCAAGGTGTTATACCTGTCGCCGAATTTCAATTTATGGGATTTATTTATCCTGCTTTTGATGAAATCATCAATCATGCGGGACGTATTCGAAATCGCACCCGAGGCCGTTTGAGTTGCCCGGCAGTTTTTCGCGCGCCATTCGGTGGCGGCATTCACGCACCTGAACATCATTCTGAAAGTACGGAAGCGTTATTTGCTCACATCCCTGGCGTAAGAGTCGTTATCCCCTCTTCACCAGCAAGAGCTTATGGATTATTGCTTGCGGCTATTAGAGATCCTGATCCTGTTGTCTTTTTAGAGCCAAAAAGAATTTATCGATTAGTCAAACAAGATGTGCCAAACAATGGTGAAGCATTACCTTTAGATACTTGTTTTGTTTTACGTGAAGGTCAAGATCTCACTCTAATTAGCTGGGGCGCATCCTTAACAGAAACATTAAAAGTTGCTGATCACCTTGCGACACAAGGTGTTAGTGCAGAAGTTATCGATGTTGCTACTGTTTCACCTATCGATATGGATACGATTATTAATTCTGTCACCAAAACTGGGCGTTGCGTTATCGTACAAGAAGCAGCAAAAACTTGTTCTGTCAGTAGTGAAATTGCCGCAAATCTCGCAGAGCATGCATTAACTGAATTACAAGCACCCGTTATGCGAGTAACAGGATACGATACAGTCATGCCCTATTTTAAAAATGAAAAATATTATATCCCAAGCGTAAAACGAATTTTAGATGCTGTTCAACAAACGATGGAGTTCGCATGAAAATATTTAAATTACCTGATTTAGGTGAAGGTTTACCCGATGCAGAAATTAGAGAATGGTTTGTTAAAGTCGGTGATGAAGTCGCCCTAGATCAACCCATGGTTGCAATGGAAACAGCAAAAGCAGTCGTTGAAGTACCCGCACCTCGTCAGGGTAAGATTGCCAAATTATATGGTGATGTTGGTAGCATCATTAATACAGGTGCCCCATTAGTAGAATTCACCGATGGTGAAGAAGAAAAAGCACCTGCTAAAACTCAATCAAATGCCGCAACTGTTGTTGGAAGTGTAACAGTAGGTGATGAAGTCATCACTGAATCTCCAACAGGTATTACACCTAAAAAAGCAGCGGAAGATGGCATCAAAGCAATTCCTGCAGTCAGAAAACTTGCGCAAAAATTAAAAATCGATTTATCAACGATTGTTGGGACTGGCCCAGATGGAAAGATCACTGTAACAGATGTTCAAAAAGCTAAAGCCAATGGAATCACCTCTGGTAACAATGACACGAATTCAAGTTCAGCAATCAATGGCACACCATTACGTGGATTTCGTCGTGCGATGGCTCAAACCATGGCAAAAGCGCATCACGAAATTGCACCTGTTACCGTCACTGATGATGCCGATATTCATGCATGGCCAGAGAAAACAGACATCACTTATCGCATTATTCGTGCGGTGATTGCTGCTGTGAAAAACCAACCTCAGCTTAATGCATGGTTTGATGGGCAAGCTAATTCTATTCAACAACACAATAAAATTAATCTTGGTATTGCGATAGATAGTGACGAAGGTTTATTTGTTCCCGTGATTAAAGACATCGCTAATCTTGCCCAAGCCGATATCCGTAGTACGATTAAACGATTTAAAGAGCAAGTTCAAAATCGCAGTATTCCCCAAGAAGAATTACAAGGCGCAACAATTGTATTATCGAATTACGGTAGTATTGCGGGTCGCTATGCAAATCCAATTATTCCACCTCCTTGTGTCGCTATCGTTGGTACAGGAAAAATCCGAGATGCGGTTGTCGCTGATGCCGGCCAAGTTAGCATTCATCGAATTGTACCACTCGCGATTACGGTTGATCATCGCGTGATTACCGGTGGCGAGGTCATGCGGTTTTTACGAACGATGATGGATGATTTAGAGTTAAGCAACTAGATAATACTTATTTTGTCCGACTACTAAATTAACAATCAATGAGTTATTCACAAGGAAAATTTAACACAAAGTATTCCTATTTTGTGAAATATGCTATCATAATATCCAAAACAAGGAGTCAGTTATGAAAGCGATGTTCGGGATTGTGTTGTGTGCTGTAAGTTTATCGGCTTGTACTAATGTTTCTAAATCGATGATAAATCATCATGCATTACTCTCTGGCGTATCGAACTATTCACAGGCTGAATTAAAACTTCTTGATAATAAATCGTTATGCAGTAGCTACGCGGCTACTCATGATGAAAAGATAAAGCAAGAAATTAATTCTCGCCACTTAATAAGTAAAGATGACTGGACATTAATAAATTCTGGTAAAGTAAAAGTAGGCATGAGTGAATGTGCGGCCCTAGCTGACTATACTAATAAAGACGAGTGTCTCAACAAAAAATTTAATATCATCAACAGCAAAAAAACACATCAAACACAAGCTGAAACTGAATATCAATGTGGAAAATACACAATAATCACCCTGAATCATCGAGTTGATAAGATATATCATAATGCATTTAACACTTCGCTTATCCCATTATCTATACTATAAAAAAATTTTCATCTTAATACTTTCATCTAGGTATTATTACGGTAGATAATCCCGGGTAGTTATAACATACTGATTATATGTAATATTATAATAGTCAATTCCTGACTCTGATAGATACGTTATAAAATACCGTAACATTTTCGTTTTTAAGGACTAGACATTGTGATAAAATACTGTAGTATTAAGCGTTAATTAATGTATTGACCAATTAACTATAACATAACAAAGGTAAGACAATGAGCGACATCTCTAAAGTTGAATATAATCCAAATAGCATTTTCTTCAATTCTGGTTCTGAGATAGATGAAATTATACAACCTTTAAAAGAAAACTTCGGCGTAAATTTTATGTCATTTCACCGGTTTTATTGGGATTCAACTTATATTAGTTTTACTAATAATGATGCGTGGCCAAAATATTTCTGGGAAAATAATTTAATTCAATATCACGACAAAACACCTAATATTGCATCATATATTACTAATCATTTTAAATATTCTACTTTTTTTAATGACGATTACCCAACCAATAGTAATTTCCAACAGCATATTATTAAAACTTTAAAAGAAAAATTTAATACTGATCATCTTGTCTATTTTGTTAAGCACTCATTAGGGCAAACAAATTTATTTACTTTTGGTGTGCCACCAGAAAATACAAAATTTAATAGAGAATTCTTAATTAATGAAGATTACTTTCAACATTTTGCTTTGCACTTTTTTGATAAAGCAAAGCATTTAATCAAAGAAGCTAAAAAACAAAAATTATATTTTGATCATAATATTTTTGAAGATGTTTCACCCAACACTATTTTTGAAAAAAATGAACAATTAAAATCTAATGATTTAGAAACAAAACGCTTTTATCTCGATGGTGAATATGAAGATATTTATTTAACAAAAAGAGAAAAAGATTGCATTATGTTACTAAAGCAAGGATTTAATTATTACGAAATTGCAAAAAATTTAAATTTATCTCGCAAAACTGTTCAGCAATATATCGATGCCATTCGTATTAAATTAAATTGTCAATCAAAAAGTCATTTACTCTCATTGGTTAATCAATCAAAATTAATTGATATGTTTCCTAATGATAATCCAATTACTAAAAATAATTGTTCAAATGAAGAGTTAAGTAAAATGCTTTTTAACGATTTAACTTCAAAATATATTAAATTTATTGATCAAGATTAATTAGCTCATTCTTAATGCGCCATCAAGTCTGATCACACAACCATTTAATAAATTATTTTGGACTATGTGATGAGCAAGCTTAGCATACTCTATCGGTTGCCCTAACCGTTTTGGAAAGGGCACAGAGTTAGCTAAAGATGATTTTACTTCTTCCGGCATTTTCGACATCATTGGTGTTTCAAATACGCCAGGTGCTATGGTAACAACACGAATAGCATGGCGTGCTAAATCTCTAGCAGCAGGTAATGTCATCGAAACAATACCCCCTTTTGAAGCACTATAAGCAGCTTGACCTATTTGACCTTCATAAGCAGCAATTGAAGCGGTATTAATAATAACGCCACGTTCCTCGTTTAAGTCATTTTTGCTCATGGCAAATGCCGCGACGCGCATAACATTAAAAGTACCAACTAAATTAATTGTAACAACTGAAGAAAAATCGCTTAAGGGCATTGGTTCTTCTCTTCCTATTATGCGTTTAGCTGGCGCTATACCCGCACAATTTATCGCAACATCAAGCCGTCCATGTTGTTGTAGGGCCTTATTAATAGCATGTTCAACATTAGTATCACTTGTGACATCACCTATAAAGTAAGTTGCATTGAGCGCTTGGGCTGTTTTTACTAGATTATCTTCATCTCTATCAAACAACACCAATGTTGCCCCAAGATGATTAAAATGTTCAGCGGTAGCTTTACCTAATCCTGAACCTCCACCAGCAATAAAGACGATTTTATTTTCAATATTCATTTACAACTTACCTTTTATTGATTTACAGCTACAATTAAATTTAATCTTTTTCCAATCTCATCAGGTTGTAACATTTGTAATTCACCCAGCGCCACAGGCGGTTCAGGATTTGCATCAAAAGTGATATTTTTAGGATCACGTAAAAACAAAATAATTTTATCTACTAATAAATTAAATTGAGGATTATTTTGTTTTGCCATTTGGCTTTTAGCCATTTGGTGCATTTTATCAAGCATTTGATCATTCGTTAATCCCTGTGTTTCAGCTAATATTTTAACTAAATCACGAATTAAACCATGATCAGTATAACGGATCCGGATATGATTAATTGTGACGCCCATTGCTGCCATGGGATCATTTATATCAGGTTTAAACTGCCCTAATATAAGACCAAAACCTAAATTTCCTAAACCAATAAATTTCTGATTTAGCTTTAACATCATTCTACTTTCTTCAGGTTTATAACTATAAATTACATTGATATCACTGTTTAAATTAAGTAAGCCCATTTTTTTTAGCATTGCAACTTCCATAGGCCCCATACGGGAATTTTGCAAATTGGTAGAAAGCGAGGTCACGTCAATATTTAAATTAGTAATATCACCAAGACTGTCTTTTTTAACACGATATTTTACTTCTTTAATCTTAATAGGATTTGCATTTTGATCATGTGGCCGGATATTAATGTCATTAATTTGAGTGACATCATTAAAGGGGCTGGCACTCACACTTTCATAATCAACTTGACCAAACATCGCTAATTTTTCAACCATGTCGTTGACTTGCTGTTTAGCGTTTGACGTTGCACGATAACTTAAAAAGAAATAAACCCCCGCTACAATGATAATAATAGCCACAACGCCTATTCCTAGAACTAATAATGGATTAGTCGATTGTTTGTCCCTAGCCATAAATCCCTCTCGTAATTTAGTGAAACAGTCGTATAATTTAAGCACACAGTGGCATTCCAGATTTAATAAAGTTAGAATAGCCGCTTTTAGCATCATAACACAATTATGAGTATAACAAATCTATTACAAGCTGAGTTACCGCAAACATCAGATCAACGCTATTATTGGGGGCAACTCTTTGGAAATGCGGCAAGTTTAGCGCTTGCAAAAGCCGCGACAAACCACACCGCGCCGACGATTATTATCACTCCGGATTCACTCATCGCGAATCGTCTATATCATGAATTACTTTTTTATTTAGCCCCCAATAAATTACCTGTTTATCGTTTTCCTGATTGGGAAACTTTACCCTATGATAATTTTTCACCCCATCACGATATTATTTCCGAGCGATTACGTATTCTTTATCAATTACCCACCTTCAATAGTGCGCTTATTATCATTCCTGCAACAACGTTAATGTCAAGGTTGCCACCGCAACAGTTTTTAAAACAAAATAGCCTTGTAGTAAAAGTGGGTGATGAACTTAATCTCGAGTTAATTCGATCTAATCTCATTCAGAATGGTTATCGACATGTCTCAGAAGTCCATGCCCATGGTGAGTTTGCCATTCGCGGATCAATTATTGATATTTATCCTATGGGGAGCAATAAAGCTTATCGAATCGATTTGTTTGACAAAGAAATTGATACCATTCGATTTTTTGATGTTGAAACTCAACGCTCAATCGATAAAGTAAATGCCATAGATTTATTACCTGCTCATGAATTTGCAGTCACAGAAGAAGCGATTTCATTATTTCGATCACAGTGGCGTGAAAATTTTACGGGTGATCCACGTCAATGTCCGATTTATGAAAATATTTCACAAGGTGTCATGAGTGCGGGTATCGAATATTATCTACCATTGTTTTTTCAGCAAACAGAAAGTTTTTTTTCTTATTTACCACGCCAAAGTTTATTAATAATATTTGAAACATGCGACAAGAAAATCACAGAATTTTGGCAAGAAATATCTGAGCGTTATAACCAAAGAGCTCATGACATCACGCGCCCTATTTTAAAACCACATCAAATCTTTCTGCCAAACAATGAATTTAATAATCACGTAAAACAATTTAAACGCATTCAAGTTAATCAAGAACCTATTCAAAATAAAACCCACTTCACTAATTTTGCAAGTTACGAACCCCCAGTTTTAAAGCTAAATTCTAAACTTGCCAAACCATTAAGTGCGTTACAAACTTATCTTAATTCTACAAGCAATCGTATTTTGTTTTGCGCAGAAACCAATGGTCGTCAAGAAATTTTATTAGAATTATTAAATTCTATCCATGTTAAGCCTAAACATTTTGATCATTTCACTGATTTTCTTGAGTCTGAAGAAAGTATAGGCATTGTAATTGCACCGCTTGATCAAGGATTAATGGCTTCAGCACCTGCGATTACTATAATTTGTGAAAGCCAGTTATTTTCTTCACAAGTTTTACAACGACGTCGGCGAAAATCAAAAGAATATGATCCTGATACTATTATTCGTGATTTAGCTGAACTCACTATTGGTTCGCCTGTCGTTCATTTAGAACATGGTGTGGGTCGATATTTAGGACTGGTCACCATGACAATTGGTGAGCACGATGCTGAATTTTTACATATTGAATATGCGGGTAGTGATAAGTTATATGTTCCAGTCAGTTCGTTACATTTAATTAGTCGCTATACCGGAGCGGACCTTGATCATGCGCCAATACACCGATTGGGTTCAGATCAATGGGATAAAGCTAAGAAAAAAGCCTTAAAACGCATTAGAGATGTCGCTGCAGAATTACTCGAAATTTATGCTAAACGTGAAGCAAAACAAGGTTTTAAATATCAAGCACCTGATGAACAATATTTTTCATTTGCTGCTGAATTCCCATTTGAAGAAACCCCCGATCAAGAAAATGCGATTGCAAATGTTATTGCAGATATGACTAGCCCGCGGCCGATGGATCGATTAATTTGTGGTGATGTTGGCTTTGGAAAAACCGAAGTGGCGATCCGCGCTGCATTTTTAGCCGTGCAATCAGGTAAACAAGTTGCGATGCTGGTACCAACGACATTATTAGCATCACAACATTTTGATAATTTTATTGATCGCTTTAGTCAATGGCCAATAAAAATTGAAATGATATCTCGTTTTCGAAGTTCCAAACAGCAAGAACAAATTATTAAACAGGTTAATAATAATAAAATCGACATTTTAATTGGTACACATAAATTATTAAATAATGATATCAAATTTCAACAATTAGGTTTAGTGATTATTGATGAAGAGCATCGTTTTGGTGTTCGTCAAAAAGAACGGATGAAATCGTTAAGAACTGAAGTTGATATATTAACGCTTACTGCAACACCCATTCCACGAACACTGAATATGGCAATGGCCAGTATTCGTGAATTATCGATTATTGCAACACCGCCTTTAAAACGTTTAGCCATTAAAACGTTTATCCACGAGAATGATCAATCACTAATCCGAGAAGCAATATTGCGCGAAATTATGCGTGGAGGACAAGTTTATTTTCTCCACAACAAAGTAGAGACGATTGAAAAAGTTGCTTTTGATCTACAAGAATTAGTGCCTGAGGCAAAAGTGCAATTTGCTCATGGCCAACTTCGAGAACGAC
>CAYGUK010000103.1:0-13581 GCA_964352985.1 uncultured Legionellales bacterium | reverse complement strand
CTCCCCTTAAGTATCCCCATCGCGTAAGGAAAGTCTGTTCTTTTCAGCGTTTCTATGTTTTAGCTTAAATTTGCTGTGTAGTTACTAATTTTCTAACTAAGAATTAAATTTAAGGGGATGATTGCATTCTTTTTTATTATCATTTTTTGTGGATTCAAATTTAAATTAATTTTATCGTAATCGTTCGAGATGCGACTCGACCATGATCATCTATTACTCGGATAATATATTTTCCAGCTTGGGCCGGCCAAAATAAAGGGGTTTCGCGACTGGTTTTTCCAATAAAGGTTTTATTCACAAACCAATATAAGGTTTTAACATCGGCGCCAACAGTGGCGGTAAAAGGGATCTCACTTTTTTCTTTTAAAGTAATCGCATAAATAGCATGACGATAAGGTGATGTGATTTCTGGCGGATTGCTATTATCTTGATATTGATTGAGATGACAATTTTTTTCATAAGCAGGGGGCAATGCTTTATGGATCCCTGCAGTATGAAATAAATTTAAAATATCTGAAGGCCAAAACTCATAAACTTTAAAAATAGTATTTTGATCATAATGGCAGGCTCTTAAACCGGTTTTTTGATTAATCGCAATTTCTTTAAAAACAGTGTCTTTTTGTATTGGTGAAATACCTGGAATAAACCAAGTGGGTAGGGTATGGGGACAAACTGATGTGGGTAATTGTCCACTTGCACTGCAAATATCAACTTTTGTTAAATTTAACTTTTTCTTTTGCGTTAGCGGTTGACTTGGAAAGTGATAATGTAATGCATGAAATAACTCGGCAAACAAAGGACCGGCCGCACTTCGTCCTGAAAAACTATTATTACCCTGACCATTAAAATTGCCAATCCAAACACCTAACACATATTGATGAAAAACCCCCACCGCCCAAGCATCACGAAAACCGTGGGATGTGCCTGTTTTCCAGGCAATTGGTAAGGTTTTTGTTTGTTGATTGCGATAAATAATATGATTAGGTAAGCCATTATTTTTCATCATGTCTAAAATTAAAAAACTGACTTCAGGTGAGAATAAAATATTAGTGGTAGAAATTGGTGTGGAGTTAATTTTTCGAATGGGTTTTAATTCGCCTTGATTAACAAAAATGGCATAGAGTTTTACTAATTCTTCGAGTGAAATTTCTGCGCCACCTAATGCTAGTGCAAGGCCATAATGTGATTTCTCTTTTAAATTATTAATCTCTGCAAATTTTAAAAAAGCATAAAGATCCGGCGTGCTGAGTTGCTGTAATAATGAAACAGCGGGAATATTGCGACTGCTATTAAGCGCTGTCGTGGCATCAATTGGTCCTGCAAAATCATAATCATAATTTTCAGGATTATACGTACCATAAGTGCGCGGCGCATCATGTAAAATAGTTTGCGGATGAATTAAACCTTGTTCCATTGCAAGCGCATAGATAAAAGGTTTTAATGTTGATCCCGATGAGCGCTGCGCGCTAACACCATTAACCTGACCATATATTTTTTCATTATAAAAATCACCTGAACCAATTAAGACTTTCACACCCATCGTTTCGGCATCTACTAGAATAACTGCAACATTATTTATACCAATTTGATGATGAGCTTCGATATATTGTTTAACAATATGTTCGAATAATTTTTGCATATCTAAATTCAATGTGGTAATAATTTTCTGTTGTTGATGATTTTTTTGCAGTATGTCTGTTACAAAATGCGGCGCATAAAAGGGTAAATCATTAATTCCTGTAAGTTGCAACGGTAAATCAAGCGCAAGTTGTTGGTTGGCATCTTGTGGATGACTTTCTAACCAATCTAAAAATAATTCTTGTCGCGCTTTTTTTAAAAAACGATGATGAAATTTAAACGGTGCATTTTTATTGGGATTTTGCGGAATAGTCGCTAATGTGACACTGTCGATTAAATTTAAATCCTGCGCTGGTTTTTGTAAATAAATTAAACTCGCTGCACCTATGCCTTCAATATTCCGGCCATAAGATGCAAGATTTAAATACGCTTCGAGTAATTGTGATTTTGAATAATGTCGTTCAAGTTGTAATGCTCGAAGTAGTTGAATTAATTTACCCCTGATTGATTTAGAATTGATATTAAATCGCATCCGAGCTAATTGCATGGTGATTGTTGACGCACCACGACGTTGATGGTGAGAAATAAATGTTGCCCAAAATGCTTTAAACAACGCAACGGGATTGACACCATGATGTGAGTAAAAAAACCGATCTTCTTTTAATAATGTGGCTTCTATAAATTGCGGTGATATTTGATCTAACGGAGTATATAAACGATATTTATCATCTTTTGATAAACTCAGTCTTAACAAATGGTGTTGACTGTCGTAAATCGCTGTTGAAAAAGAATAAGGCTGTAATAATGGTGGTTTTGGGCAAAAATACCAAAGCAAGCTTATTAAAAGCGTTAATATTAATAATAAATAAAAACTACTTTTGAGTAGACGTTTTATTATCATCTGTTGTTGCTTTCGTAATTGTGATTTCACCACTTAAGCCTCTGGCTTTAACCGTGGGCACATACATGCTAGTCGCATAAATCGGTGGAATCGTGAATTGTCCTTGATTCACTGCTTTAATTTTATAAGTGAACGTTTTAATATTTGGCGAAGCTGCTGTAAAAAATAAAACGCGATCTTCACGTGGATTTACATAATCAAATAATTGTCTATTGATAGAATTATTCACGACATCAAAGCCACCAGGTAGTAAATCTACAATGGCAATATGCGGAATTATTTTATCGTTAGTGGAACGTAAACGAATTTTCACTGTGACATTTTCACCTATTTTAACGTTATGTATCGGTTGACCTTTATCATTATCGTATTCGCGATAGATTTCGATATCATTAGCGACTTTAGCATTTGGTACCATTTGACTAAACCCGGCTTGGGTGATTTGAAAATAAAATTTATTGCCACTATTATTTTGAAACGTTAAGTGTTTTGTTTCAGCAGGGAAGTGCGTGGCTTGATATTTGCTGGGTGCCAAAGGTAGGGGAATAATATTATTTTGATTATTTCTAGCAGTAATTGATATTGTTTGATTATTACCTTCTGTTGCTTTTGCAATGCTAGCTAACGCACGTATGGCTAATGCTGCGCTATAACTATTGTAACTCATATTAGTAATCGGATTTAATAATTGTTGGATTTGTTCGTCGGTCAGTGTGTTTAGCATTTCGGGAAAATGCTGACTGAGTAAAATTATATATTGCGAATTACTACTCAAACTATCATAAAAATCTTCAAATTCATTTGGGTTGGGTTTGGTAAATTGATATTTTTTGATTAATTGATTTGCACTGTCATTGAATTGCAATAATTTATAACAAGCTGCAATATACGCGCCGGTGATATCTTGTTGCCAAGTTTTCGTAAAATTTTTATTTAATGTGTCACGTAATTTGGTTAAATAATTCGTTGTCACAATGCCATTTTTGGTTAATACATAAATAGCATAAGCTTGTTTTCTTGCTATAGAAATATCCGTCGTATTAGCGCTGGCAATGGTTTTTAAATAATTTAATCCACTCGTCAACATCGTTGGTGGCACATTAAATCCTTGTGCTTTTGCTTCCGTTAGAAAATCGACTGTGTAAATTGAAACAAATTGATTAGAAGGATTATTCGTTGAGCCTGGCCAATAATAAAAACTCCCATTATAAGCTTGACGACTACGTAATTGTTGGAGTAAGTGTTGATATTTTTTAGTGACGTCATCACGCTTAATGGGATAACCATCAACTTTTGATAACGCTAATAATGGAAAGACTTTACTGACAGATTGTTCCGTGCAACCAAATGGAAATTGCGTCAAATAATAATCTAAACCATTCGCTAAAATCAAAGGTGAATAATTTGCTATGGTGGACAAATGACGATATTGCGGATAAAAATCCGTGTTCACACTTTTGGTTTCTTCTTCTTTTAAACTCGTACCGTTAATAATATCGGTAGAAAATGCCACAGCTGGTCTCACACTCAAGGTTGCATTGGTGTGACTTTCTTTCGTGCCATTGCTCGCGGTAATATCAATATTGGCATTCCCTAATGGTTTAGATACTTTAATAACAAATAAAATAGTTTTTTCTTCACCACTTGGAATCGTCAAAGTTTTTGAATTTTCGCCTTCGATAGATAAAGCAGCACTTGTTTTAATGCTAACTGTTGTGGGTTTATCATTATCTTTAATATTATTCGCCACCGTTACAGAAAATTTAAATTGATCACCGGGGGCGGCAAAAGTTGGCGTATTCGGCACAATAATATAAGGTCCTTTAATTATTGATAATTTATCGGCGCGACCAAAAGCTTGTTGATTGACCGCAATCGCCATCACTCTTAACGTACCATTAAAATCACTTCGAATGGGGAATGACAAAGTTTGACTAGAGCTATCAGCATTTAATAATCCACTCCAATAGGCAACCGGTTTTTTTAATTTACGCGTAAATGGGTTTAAACCTGAACCACCCAAGCCATCAAATGCCATTGCGTTAGCACTGCGTGCGCTACCAATACCTTCATCTTCTTCACCACCACCAGGTGCCGATAAATTAGGCGCTAAAAATCTTGGTAAAATTAAGTCTATCGTTTGCATGGTAGCAACTTGTAATGCTTGTTTTTGGAAAAAATAACTTAATGGATTAGGTAAAGAATAATTTGCCGTTTGCAAAATTCCTTCATTCACTGCGTAAACAATAATTTGACTCGGTTTGTCTGTGTGATATGAAATATGAAAATCTTTACCGGGTTCTGTCTGAAGCAAAGTATCTAAGGTAATTTTAATTTGATGTTCTTTTTTAGAGAGCGTAAAGGGGACAATAGTGTAAGATAAAGGATTCATTGTTTTTTTGCTGGAATCATAGGCACGCGTTAGCGTGACATTTACATAACCATTTCCTTCTAATGCTTTAGGTGTAGGAATAGTAACTTCAGTACTATGACTTGTCATTGTGAACCATCGATAACTATAAACTTTATCTTTTTCTATTGTAATTAATCCACTGCCGGTATAAGGCGCAGAAATTTGCGCGACAATATTTTCACCTGGGGAGTAGGATTTTTTATCAAGATGAACTTTTAATACAGAGTTTTGCAGTGGTTGGTTTTCTCCACCAATCACGGTGTAATCAAATTTGGTTACGATTTTATTCATTTGAGTATCAATCAGTTGGATTTGATATTGTCCGGTTTTTTCTGTATTTAAATTGAGAGGCGTTGGTTTATCATCTAGTGGAAATGATGTTGTTGACATAATTTTTTGTT
The DNA here is from genome assembly GCA_964352985.1 of uncultured Legionellales bacterium. Taxonomy (GTDB): domain Bacteria; phylum Pseudomonadota; class Gammaproteobacteria; order JAHCLG01; family JAHCLG01; genus CAYGUK01. The sequence goes on along the minus strand of CAYGUK010000103.1, from coordinate 8,288 downwards.
TGACTTTTGTTTGATATTGAAACGTTCCATTCGCTTGCTGAACTAAGACTGAAACATTATTTAAAGCAATCCGTTTTAATTCTAAGTGTGATACTTTTATCGGATCGATCTTAGGATTTAATGCCAGAATATCCACATGATAATGTTCTTTTAACTTCAGCGTGTCTAAATCATTTTTACTATAATAACCTACAATATAACTTAGCGGTGAAATCATTAAACTTTTATCAGTCGAAACGCCACGCCCACCACTTGCACTAAAACCCGTTGCAAACACATTTAAACGATAACTAGAATTTGTATATTGGCTAAGGGGTAATTTAAAAACAGTATCCCCTTGTTGATTAGTGCTTTGTGCAGGTAATGTTTGATTAACATATTTTACTTTTTTATCTTTGTTAATAAGCGGATCTAAAAAGTGATAATTATTATAACGTGAAAAATAAAAAGAAGAGGGCGATAATGTCATCTTCGCTTCTATACGACGTTGACTTGCTGGCGTGCCATAAAGATTAGTTAAAGTCACTTTCGCTTCGATATTTGTTGGGTTTACCCAGCCAATATCATTTTTTGTATTAAAGGACATTTTTATTTTCATTGTGTCCGGCATAAAGTCTTCAACGCGAAATGTTGTTGAACCTAATAAAAATGAACGATGTTGTTTTTTCATCAGGTAAAGTCTTGCTTGATACATGCCAGCAAAACTATCACGCTGAGTTTGAAAGTCGTATGTAAGATAACCAAAATTAGTTAAGTTTACTTTTTCTTTAACTAAAGTATTACCACGAGGATTAGTGATTTCCAATTCAACAGGTATACCTTGAATGTTTTGAGTTAAATCATGTGGTTTAACAATCATCGCTAAATGAACTTTTTCACTCGGGCGATAAAGTCCGCGATCACTAAATAAATATGCGCGTAAATCTTGATGATTATCGGGTTCGGTTATTCCGCCCGTATCAAAGCGGGAAGTTTGTAAAGTTCTATCACTTCTATCATAGGGCATAAAACTCACATCATCACCTTTGGTGACCACATAAGCAACTGGTTGTTGACTACCTGTAAAATTTTTCAGAGAAGGAATATTAAGATGACCTTGCTCATCGGTCGTCCCGGTAAAAATAGCTAAACCATTGCGACCTAAAACGGAGACAGCACAATCACCGAGCGGTAAACCTGTTACAATTGATTGGACGAAAAGATCATGCGTATTATTTTCATTATTTTTAACAATTAGTCCCATATCAGTAATTAAAATCACTCGAGAGGTATCAACCCCTAAGCTATATTTATTTTTCGGATCCCATGCTGTTGCTTTAATAAAGAATAGCCCTAGTTTTTCACCTACTGGATTATCTTGTTTAAGATATTGGCCAACATCTAAATAACTAAATTGTTGTAACGCAGGTGTGGCATTATTAATATATTTAATGGTTGAGACTTCCGCACTTAAATCTTTTTCATCAAAATGGTAACTCACAAATTGGGGATGACTGAAATTCCCTTGGGTTTGTGTAACAAAGTGATTTATTTCATTTGGTAAAACTCGGGCAATTTCATATTTAATGGCGGGCACATTTCGCGTTGCCATTTCAATTTGTCTTGGACCATTTAATGCAAGTAATGCACCTTGATGAACAAAATTAAGTTCACGTGGATAGCTCGGGACTTTTATGACTTGGTGAAATAAGTTTGCTAAATGGTAAGTGCCAAACACCGGCATTCCTTTATTAATTTTAATATACAGGTATCTGTTGGAATTAGCATTTAATAAAAAATTGTATTGTTGATTAAATTTTTCCATCGTAGGTAGCGCGAGCAAATCGAGTTTTTCGCTATGTTGTAAAATGTCTTCATTGACCTGTGATGGTGAATACCACGTATAATTTTTCATTAATTTCCCGGTGTCGATATTGATGACATTCTGTGGTAGCAAGTAAACGGATAAATATTTTTCTAAGGTGTTTAAGGTGACACCGGGAGAAATATTAATTGATAATATTTGTTCGGGTTTATTATTTTTATCTCTGACGATATGCGCGTTAATTGAATTAATTTTTACAAAACTTGAAATTGTTGGGATTTTTGTTGTGTCGGTTAAATCATCTTTGGTTATAGAGGGACCATGTTCTGGTTTTATTCCTTTATGTAAAGTTAAAATCATAAATCGTTCAACATCAGGTAATTGAATGGTTGCTGATGTGATATAAGCAATTCGTGAAAATTTATCGAATTTAATTTTAAACTCATAAGACTGTGGCATGAGATTATGTTTTTTATCTGCTTGTAAGGCTAAACTCACATGTTCTTTAAAACTATCTTGGTTAACCGGATAATTAAAATTAACAGTAGCAACAGTTTGGTGAACGCTCGGATCTTTTGGTGATTGATAATAAAAAAATTGGCTTATAGAAGCTGTAAACGGCACTGTTGTAAACTCATGATCATATGTAGCAAGCGTTGTATTTTTAGTGAAAACAGTTTTTGCAAAATGAATATGATACATTTTGCCCGCAGGCCATGGGCTATCCGGCGTAAATGTTAATTGACTTTGTCCTTGCCAGCGCCAAGTACCTTTTAACTCGGGTGTGATTGTGATGCCAGTTGATACTGTTTTATTAACAAGTTCAAGCGGTGCAATCATCATAATCGATTGACCACCACTTGCATTATTTTCGTAAAAGTTAATCGTTAAGGCAGGTTGTTTTTGACCTTTAGCTATCAATTCTGTTGTGGGTGGAATGATTTTAGCTTGAATATATTCTGGTTGAGGCAGATTTAAATACCATTTTATACCCGTGATAATAATGATAACAAAAACAATTAAGGCAATAAACTTGACCCAAAACTTTTCAGCATTTTGTTTGCGTGAATTATTTATAGTACTCAACCAACTCGGCGCTTGCCATTGAACTTGACCAAAGAGACTTGCTAAAATCCGTTTAATGAAAGTCATTTTACATTCCTTTAAATCGCTAATTCGTTTTCTTCACCTGTTCTAATACGAATAATTGAATTAATGTCACTAATAATAATTTTACCATCGCCAACTTGGCCGGTTCTTGCGGCACTTGCAATCGCATCTACACATTGTTGGCATTTATCATCTTCAATTAAAATTTCAATTTTGAGTTTTGCAATATATTGTTCAGAATATTCTGAACCACGATAATATTGAGGTTGACTGATTTGACCACCGAGTCCTTTGACTTCTAAGATTGTCATCGATTGAATTTCGATATTGATTAATGCTTGGCGTATATCATCGAGTTTATAAGGTCTCACAATGGCTTCAATTTTTTTCATCGATTAATCCTTTTTTAGTCGTGAACGAAAACCACTGGTGATGGGATAGCGTCTATCGCGGCCAAAGGCTTTTTTAGAGATTCTAACGCCAGGCGCAGTTTGTCTTCTTTTGTATTCATTGCGATCGATCATAGCAATGACTTTTTGTACGGTATCAAAATCAAATCCTAGTGCCACAATACTTGCTGACGATCTATCTTGTTCCACATAGTATTCAATGATTTTATCTAAGGTATCGTAATCTGGCAACGTATCTTGATCAGTTTGATTTGGTGATAATTCAGCACTCGGCGGTCTCGTAATAATTCTTTCGGGAATCACTTGTTTTTTATTATTTCGCCACTCGCAAAGTTGATAAACCAATGTTTTCGGTACATCCTTTAACACGCCAAACGCACCGGCGGTATCACCATATAACGTGGAATAACCCACTGCCGTTTCACTTTTATTACCCGTTGTTAAAACTAGTCGATTCGTTTTGTTGGAAATTGCCATTAATAACGTGCCTCGAATTCGAGATTGTAAATTTTCTTCGGTAACATCTTTTTCTAATCCTGCAAAACGAGGCGCCAGTGAATCAAGAAAAGCATTAAAACAATTTTCAATGGAAATTGTAGTGGCTTTTATATTTAAATTTTGTGCAAGTAACATCGCATCTTCATTGCTCATATCGGCTGTGTAACGCGATGGCATTAACACAGCTTCCACATTTTCATGACCCAAGGCATCATGTGCAATTGTTAATGTTAATGCTGAATCAATGCCGCCGGATAATCCCACCAACGCGCCTTTGCCATTATTTTTTAAAATATAATCTCTCACACCGATTACCAATGCTTGATAAATCATTTCTAAGTGCGGTGGTTTGCTTGGAATTGGTTGTTTGATAACATCATCTTCAACCTCAATGATTAATAGCTTTTCCTTGAAAAAACCAGCATGAGCGGCAATTTCACCATTTCGATTAAGTGCCATTGAGCCCCCATCAAAAATAAATTCATCTTGCCCGCCGACCCAATGAACATAAATGATGGGTTGATGATTTTCAGCAATTCTTTGTTTAAGAACACTGACTCTTTCTTCGTCTTTTCCTTGATGATAGGGTGATGCATTCAAACTTAAAATAATATCTGCGCCATTTTCTACGGCTTGCTTCATTGGTTTTTCCTGCCATAAATCTTCACAAATGGTGATGGCAATTTTTTTATTTTTAAGATTAATAATACAAGCATCAGTGCCGCGGCAAAAATAGCGTTTTTCATCAAAGACAGTATAGTTCGGTAAACATTGTTTGCGATATCGTCCGATGATTTCACCGTTATAAATGGCGATGGCCGAATTATAAATAAGATTATTTTCAAGTTCTGGATAACCAATGACAACGATAATATCCTTCACTTCACGTTGAATGATTTTAATTCCTTCAGCGACTTGGCGAAATAATTCTTGGCGTAATAATAAATCTTCAGGAGGATAGCCAACCAGGGTTAACTCTGGAAAGAGGATTAAGTCTGCACCTTGTTGTTGAGCTTGTTGACTCCATGCAATGACATTGTTGGTATTTTTATTGACATCTCCCACCATAAAATCCATTTGAGCGCAGGCAATTCGACATGTTTCTGACATTTTTTTTCCTTCATCAACTATTATTAATAATGAGTAATAGAAAACCTAGTGATAAGTATATTTGTACAAGTGTTAATTTATCGTATTGTGTATGATAGCGCGGGTAATGGATAAATGTAATAGGAGTTGACAGAAGACGATGAGCAAAATCCTTGAGCAAATCGTAGCTGATTCTCATGATGTGAATTCGCAAATTTCTTGGCGTGCGCTCCAGGTATTCAATTTATATCGTTTTGCATTAGTCATTTTTTTAATTGTCGTGTTTGCGTTTAATTTTGAATTTTTCCCGCTCGGTCGAGAAGATAGCGTGATGTATTTTAATGTGACTTGGAGTTATCTCATTATTGCGATGGTGAGTATTACCAGTGCATTATTAAAAAAACCCAATTTCCAAACACAAGTTTTCACGCAAGTTATCATCGATATAATTATGTTAACGTTATTAATGTATACCAGCCATGGCGCCATTGCTGTGCTGGGGATTTTAATTAATGCGGCAATTGCGGGGGGAAGTATTTTAACGCAAGGTCGTACTTCAATATTTTTTGCAGCGATTGCGAGTATTAGTATTTTACTTGAACATGCCTATGCCTCACTCAAAGGGGAGTTAACCATTGTTAACTATACGCAAATCGGTGTAATTGGTATTACGTTTTTTGCCACAGCTATTCTAGGTTATACCTTGTCCCGTCGTATTCGCTTAACAGAAGAAATTGCCTCACAACGGGGGGCTGATCTCGCTGAGATGGAAAAACTAAATGAATATATTGTTCAACAAATTCGTTCTGGGATCATTACTGTTAATTCACAGGGGCGAGTAGAATTAATGAATGATTATGCCTTGGAATTACTGGCACTCCCGAAAAAAGTGATTGGAAAACAATTAGACGCCGTTGTTCCTTTACTTGCAGAAAAACTCGATTTATGGCAGACCTTTCACAAAGAAGAAATAAATCCATTTGTTGCGAGCGTCAATGGCGCCGAAGTGTTACCACAGTTTGTACCATTGGGAACGCAAGGTGGAACCGTTATTTTTATTGATGATATGTCTAGAATTTCACAACAAGCACAACAATTAAAATTAGCTTCACTAGGTCGTTTAACCGCGTCGATAGCACATGAAATACGAAATCCCCTCGGTGCAGTCAGTCATGCTGCGCAATTATTAGAAGAGTCAACTAATTTAGATAATCAAGATAAACGTCTATTAGAAATTATCACCAAACAAGCTGATAGAATGAATGGTGTGGTGAAAAATGTGTTACAACTTTCAAGACGAAAAGATTCTGAGATTGTTTTATTTCGGATTAAACCCTGGTTACAAGATTTTATCCATCATTTTACGTCGAACAAAGAAGTCGATATTACCATCAATGTAATTCCCCCCGAAATAGAAGTCTATATGGATGCCTCACAACTCAATCAAGTGTTAACGAATTTATGTGAAAATGGTTTGCGTTATAGTTATCAAAATACCGGTGAATGGACTTTATTGATAAATGTGGGAATTAATTCGCAAAATAATCGCGTTTTTTTAGATATTATTGATCAAGGTGAAGGGATCAGTGATGATGATATCATCGCACAAATTTTTGAGCCATTTTATACTACAGAAAAAACTGGAACTGGTTTAGGATTATATGTTGCAAAAGAATTATGCGATTCCAATAAAGCGATACTAGAATATCTTAAATTAGAAGCAGGAAGTTGTTTTAGAATTCAATTTCAACGTTCCCCTTATGAAATACGAGGCTTAGACTAAGTATGAGTAAACAAGTTGCTTTAGTTGTTGACGATGAACCGGATATCCGGGAATTACTGCAATTGACATTAAGCAAAATGGATATCGATGTGATAGATGTGGCAAACGTCACCGATGCCAAGCGCGTGCTGGGTGAAAAATCTTTTAATTTATGTTTAACAGATATGCGTTTACCCGATGGTGATGGGATTGAACTTGTCGAATATATACAACAACGATATTCCAGTATTCCAGTTGCAGTGATCACGGCTTACGGTAACATGGAACTAGCAATTACAGCGTTAAAAGCAGGCGCCTTTGATTTTGTATCGAAACCCGTGAATTTAAAAATACTCAGAGATTTAGTTTCAAAAGCATTATTGTTGCGCGGTGAAGAAGAAACCGAAGAATCTGGATTAGATACCTTTGGATTACTCGGTAAAACGGCTTGTGTTTTAGAATTAGCAAATAAAATTTATAAATTATCTCGATCGCAGGCACCGATTTATATTAGTGGCGGTTCGGGATCAGGTAAAGAATTAGTTGCGGGTTTAATTCATCAATTAGGTCCCAGAAATAAGGAACCTTTTATTCCTGTTAATTGTGGTGCGATTCCAGAACATTTAATGGAAAGCGAATTTTTCGGCCATAAAAAAGGAAGTTTTACGGGTGCAGTTGAAAATAAAAAAGGTTTATTTCAAGCTGCTAATGGTGGCACGCTATTTTTAGATGAAGTAGCGGATTTACCCATGGCAATGCAAGTAAAACTTTTACGAGCTATTCAAGAAAAAGCGGTAAGACCCATTGGCACGCAGCAAGAAGTAACTGTGGATGTGAGAATTTTAAGTGCAACACATAAAAATTTACACGAGCTAGTCAAACAAGGTCAATTTCGCCAAGATTTATTTTATCGTATTAACGTTATCGAATTAAATGTCCCTAGTCTTGCTGAAAGGCGTGAAGATATTCCCCTATTAGCCAATCATATATTAGAAAACCTGTCGCAGAAATCGCAACAAGATAAGCCCGTCATTGCAGATGATGCGATAGTGGCACTTCAACAATATACATTTCCAGGTAATGTTAGAGAATTAGAAAATATTTTAGAAAGAGCCATGACCTTATGTGAAAATAATATTATTTCTGTTGAGGATTTACAGTTAGATAATATTGTTGAAATTGTACCTAAGAAATATCCCACACAAGCTGAAGTTGAATCACTAGCCGGACCTGAATTAGCTAATACAAGCAAAGAACAAGTTGATCCTGAATTACCGCTTGAAACTTATCTCGATGAAATTGAACGTCGCAGAATAGAAGAAGTCTTAGAAAAAACACATTGGAACAAAGCGAAAACGGCAGAAATTCTTGGAATTACATTGCGCGCCTTACGGTATCGGTTAAAAAAATTGGGTTTAGAATAATCATGTCCTAATATTATGACAGGTTTATTTTTATAAAATACCTATGGTTATTTTTAGCAATATCTCCGATATGATGTATAAATCATTTTACTTATGATTATTCTTTACAATAAATGGAATAGATTTTAAAAAAATTGATTATTTTAATTCGTTTATTAATTCCTCTTTAAACTCATCCCATTCCATCATGT
>CAYGUK010000102.1:0-13582 GCA_964352985.1 uncultured Legionellales bacterium | reverse complement strand
GTCTCTACCTTTCTCGTCTACCTTTCTCGATAACTCATTGGATTGCCTTTGCTTTTTTGTATGGGTTTAGCGAATATTTACCATAATAAAACGAACTCATGATCTATACTAAATAAATAGGATATATTTTAAATAAGTTGCGTTAACATGTTAGCAGATCGAGGATCCAGTTTTGACGAATATCAAGCGTTAATAAAGGCTTGTAATACTGTGTTATCAGCGTTAAGGTGGTCAATTAAAGAAATTAAAAATTTACCTTTATTTATTTCATTGCAACAAGATCTTCAAAGTATTGAAGACAACCAAGACTTACCTGAAGATAAATTAATAGCATTACATCAACGGTTATTAAAGTTGCTGTAGAAGCTCAGAGTATCATCAAAAAAAAATCAGATTACTATAATACAAGTCAAGTTATCGCCTGACTGGAAGAAAATGTCATTCAAGCAAAAATAAAATATAAATCATTTAAGTTAGATAAAGTGACTCAGGCATTCCGATCAGAAATCCAAAAATTTCAACGAATTTATTTCACTACTCCTTTTGATAGTAATTTACGAGCCATGAAATCAAGAACAATAAGCAAAAACAAACACAGAGCAGACATGATGACTTTACAGGAAACATTCAAGACTTCACATCCTTATAATGGCGAACTTGTTCTTCGGTTAGAGCGATTGATTGAACGTTATGGTGGAAATGAAGCCTTAGAAAAAGCCGCACAAGCAACTAGTGGACATTTATATGCAAAGACACTGAAAAGCTTTTATGAGGGTGCTAAACTAATGAGAGATGCTGGTATTGCAGAACAACAAAAATTGCAACGTCCTAGAATATAAAATTGTTGTTATAGATTCACAATAAACTTGAAAGCATATAACTAATCTATTACAAACCCGATAGGTTTTTTAAAAATTATACCCTGATTCTTATTTTGATAAATTGTAGTAAAATAATTTATAATGAATTGCAATTCTCATGGAGGCTCTAAAATGCGCACAATATTTTTATTCATCTTATTAGTTATCGTCGCTGGCGGAGCATATTACTTTTTTATTAGAGATACGAGTTTAGAAAAAATCGATACGCTTATTTCTCTTAATAAAGCATTTTGTGAATGTGATACATCTGACTTAGCTTGTCTTCGAGAATCATTTATCAAGCATGAGTACTTTACCAAAAAAGAGTTATATCCAATTAACGACGCCTACCAAAAAGAATTAACCAGAGCTAGAAATCTCTTTGTTCGTTGTTGGTCTAGATTACCCAGTGAATTGAAAGATGAAATCATGCAAAAATAAAAAATAGCGCCGCATGGACGCTATTATATCGGTGTTGATCTAAGTTATCGTTTGTTATATCTCTAATTTAAGCTTCTTCCCGATGCTCATGATTATTTGCGAACAAACTTGCGTAATTTGTAATTCGATTTTTACCATGATCTTTACTTTCATACATGGCCATTGCCGCACGTTTTAGTAATTCATCAAAGTCATTAGAATCACCCGGGAAACAAGCCATCCCGACACTAATGCTACTAAAAACTTCTTTACCACCTTCTAAGATTAGCGGTGTCACATCCACTTGGCTGCGCATGCGCTCTGCAACTTTTAGTGCATTGTCTCGTGCTGTTTCTGAGAGTAATACTATAAATTCATCTTCACGATAACGCGCCACAATATCCGTTGGACGGGTCGCGCGTTTAATGATATTTGAAATTAACACCATCAATCTGTCACCAATACTATAACCGTATTGATCATTAATCGATTTGATATTATCAACATCAATCATTAAAAGACTGTAGTTACCTGAATATTGCATGAAGCGTTCTTCTTCATTATTCACGATATTATTAAAGGTACGATAATTAAATAAACCCGTTAATTCATCTAATTCAGATGAATTTTTTATTTCCTCTTTTGCATGTTGCATATGAGCCGCTAACATAAATGTTAAATACGCCACTAAGAACATTGCAAAAATCGAGATCACTAATTCCATAATGGCATTCATGCTTTCCAAACTAAAAATAGCAAGCCCATATTCCGACCATGTAAAAAACATCATGCTAGCAGTGACCAAACCAACAAGAAGCAGTGTCGTTGATTTACCTAACACCATCGCACTTGAAATAATACCAAATAGATACAAAATTAATAACGGACTATTCATTTTACCCGTGTGCCATACCATAAAACTAATAAAGACCACAGTGATAATCGCTTTAATCGATAACTCAAGCGTATTCATTTTATTGTGAAAAACAAAATGAAATACGATAAGTAACACGGTATAAAACATTCCTGCTAAGACAACAAAATATTTATTATCAACATTTGTCCCTGGCACTGAGATATACAATAACATTAGACACAAAATGAGATACTCTACCTGCATAACCGAACTAACGAGGTTATGGAATTCTTTTTTACTAAACATAGCCAACACCTTATTTGTTTAACATTACCCACAAATAAAAGTATAGACCACGTACACAATAAGGGAAGGCACTATTTACGTTAAAAAACAGATGCTTAAACTGTAATAAATGTCACAATTGTCATTTAAAAAGATAGCTTTTAACTAGGTTACTGAATCTAAACAAATAACGTTATGTAATAACGTAACTTCATCGGTACCTATCTTGTAAAAATGCCCAAATTGTACGAAGTGCTAAGGCTTCTCCACCTTCTGGACGTCCAGGACGAGGTGATAAATTATAAGCCATGATATCAAAATGACACCAAGCAACATTTTTAGAAATAAATTGTTGCAAAAATAATGCGGCAGTAATCGCACCCGCATAACCTGAAGTCGGCGAATTAATACAATCTGCAATCGGGCTTTCAAGTTGTTTTTTATAGCCAGGATGAAGCGGCAATCGACAAATGGGATCATCAACTTGTTCAGCAAATTTTAATAATTGATTTGCAATATCATTGTTATTTGAAAAAAATGCGCCAATATCCGTGCCTACGGCAACACGTGCCGCACCGGTTAATGTCATCATATCGATAATTAAATCAGGGTTTTCTGTGCTTGCTTCATGTAGAGCATCACAAGTGATCAAACGACCTTCAGCATCAGTATTGGTAATTTCAATTGAAATACCATTACGCGCCCTAATGATATCGCTCGGTCTAATCGCTGTCGCATCGACAACATTTTCAACGGCGCCAATTAATACACGTAAACACACAGGCAGTTTTGATGCCATGATTAATTGTGCAAGAGCTAATACATGTGCTGCCCCACCCATATCTTTTTTCATGAGGATCATGCCGGCAGTATTTTTCATCGACAAACCACCGGTATCAAAACACACGCCCTTGCCGCCTAATGTTAATTTTGGATGCGATTCATTACCCCAAGTAAAATCAATTAATCGTGGTGCGCGCGGACTTGCTTGGCCTATTGCATGAAGTAGCGGATATTCTTTTGCAAGTTGTTGTTGGCAACTGATGGTTTTATTGACTGCATGAAATTGTTGACAGAGTTTATCTGCGCGATCAGCTAATTCGACAGGTCCTAAATCATAAGCAGGAATATTAATTAAATCACGCACTAAAAATAATGCGCTTAATTCATTATTAATTTTCGTCGTATCAATCACATTATTTAATACGAGTTGTTTATATTTTTCTTCATTTTTTTTGTAACGTGTAAAACGATATTGTGCGAGTCCCCAATTTAAATAAAATTGTGATACATTAATATCATTCGGAAATGATCCAAGCAAATAACAGCCAGGTGGAATTAAGCTAGGTATGTGCGCAAAAGCCCAAAAATCTTTTTCAGTCGTATAGCCACAAATTATTTTCGCAATCTGACCTTTTGTATTTGGCACTTTAATACATTGAGGTTTTGTCACATCAAATTGTTGTGCTTGTAACCAATTTTGCGTAATTTCATCTTGTGTCTTTAACCATTCATCGAAATTTTGATGTGGCGGAATGATTATAGGAATCGCGTTATCTTTTTGTTCAGTATAAAAATCAAACATAATTATGATTTCCGTGCTTGTAAAAGTTCAGTTAATTTTGGTACGGCTTCAAATAAATCAGCAACCAAACCATAATCAGCAATTTGGAAAATTGGCGCATCTTCATCTTTATTAATAGCAACAATGGTTTTGGAATCTTTCATCCCAGCTAAATGTTGAATCGCGCCAGAAATACCAATCGCAATATATAATTGTGGGGCCACGATTTTACCGGTTTGACCCACTTGATAATCATTTGGTACAAATCCAGCATCAACGGCTGCGCGTGAGGCACCAATTGCCGCATTCAACACATCAGCTAATTGTTCAAGTATTTTAAAATTTTCACCGTTTTGCATGCCACGGCCACCTGAGATCACGACTTTTGCCGACGTTAATTCAGGACGTTCACTCACCGTGAGCTCTTGTTTTTCAAAATGACTTAAATTATTTTCAATTACAACATCACACATTTCAATAGCACACGCCGTTTCACTTAATGTTTGTTGTGGAAAAGCAGTCGATCGCACCGTTAATACTTTTACTGCTTCGCTAGATTTAACCGTTGCAAAGGCATTGCCGGCATAAATAGGACGAATAAATGTATCATCACTTTCAATCGACGTAATATCAGAAATTTGATTAACATCCAGTAATGCTGCCACTCGAGGTAATAGATTTTTTCCCCAAGTACTCGCTGGCGCTAAAATGGCATGATGTGCTTCACTACACGTTTTAATTAATAGCGCTAAATTTTCAGGTAAATGATGTTGATATACTTCGTGATCAGCACAAATGACTTTTTTCACATCACTAATTTTTGCGACTTGTTCGGCAACTTGTTGACATTGAAAACCAACAACTAACACGTGAATATCACCCGATAATTTTGTCGCAGCATGAATCGTATTAAGTGTGTTGGATTTTATTGTTTTGTTATCGTGTTCTGCTATAACTAAAATACTCATTCTATCACCCTCGCTTCATTCACCAACTTATCAACTAATTGCTCCACCGATTCAACTTTGATCCCGGCTTGTCTTGCTGGTGGTGGTGCGAACTTTAATACCGTCACGCCTTGATTTAATTCAACACCTAACTCTTGTAGCGTCTTGGTGGTTAAGGGTTTTCTTTTTGCTTTCATGATATTTGGCAGCGACGCATAACGCGGTTCATTTAAACGAAGGTCCGTCGTTAAAACACAAGGTAACGTTAAAGATAATGTTTCTAATCCACCATCAATTTCGCGCATGACCAAGGCTTTGCCATCCGCAATGTTAACTTCAGAAATAAACGTGCCTTGCGACCAATTTAATAAGCCTGCTAGCATTTGCCCGGTTTGGTTATTATCAGCATCAATGGCTTGCTTACCTAAAATCACTAAATCAGGGTGCTCTTCTTTAATAATTGCTTGTAACGTTTTTGCCACAGTGATTGGAGGGACTGGCAAATTTTCTTCAACTAAAATCGCTTTATCACAACCTAAGGCTAAAGCCGTCCGTAAGGTTTCTTGGCAAGTTTTATCGCCAATCGACACGACGATAATTTCATCTACAATATTTTTTTCTTTTAAGCGCACCGCTTCTTCGACAGCGATTTCATCGAAAGGATTCATCGACATTTTAACATTGGCCGTTTCAACGCCCGTTTGATCTGCTTTGACGCGAATATTGACGTAGGCATCAATAACACGTTTAACTGCAACCAAGATTTTCATTGTATCTCCATGTTAAACTAATAAAATTGGCGAGATCCTGACAGTAAGTCAGGCCAAGGTCAAGTCTGACATTGTAAATCTAAAAAAGAGGTCGTTATGGTAGAAAGAGAATCGATGGAATTTGATGTTGTGATCGTCGGTGGCGGTCCTGCTGGCTTATCCGCTGCTATCCGTTTAAAACAATTAAATGATTCTTTAACAGTTTGCATTGTCGAAAAAGGCGCAGAAATTGGCGCGCATATTTTATCTGGCGCGGTGCTTGAACCTCGCGCACTCAACGAATTACTCCCCAATTGGCAAGAATTAAATGCACCGCTTAATACGCCCGTGACGAAAGATGAATTTTATTTTCTCAAAGAAAAATCACATAAAAAATTACCGACCCCACCCCAAATGAAAAATCATGGAAATTATATTATTAGTTTAGGTAATTTTTGTCGTTGGCTTGCGCAACAAGCAGAAAATTTGGGCGTTGAAATTTATCCTGGCTTTGCCGCAAGTGAAATTCTTTATCGTGATGATGATACCGTTTATGGTGTCGCAACCGGTAATATGGGTATCGATAAAGAAAATCAACACACCAGTAATTATCAACCCGGAATGGAATTACACGCTAAACAAACTTTATTTGCTGAAGGTTGTCGTGGTCAATTATCAAAACAATTAATGGCAAAATTTAATTTAACAAAAAATGCTGATCCACAAACTTATGGCATTGGTATTAAAGAATTGTGGCAAGTAGAGTCGAGCCTTCATCAACCGGGCAAAGTCACCCATACTATTGGTTGGCCTTTAACCTCGGATACTTATGGTGGTTCGTTTATTTATCATTTACAAGAGGATAATCTAGTCGCTTATGGTTTTGTCGTTGGGTTAGATTATCGTAATCCTTATTTAAGTCCCTTTCAAGAAATGCAACGATTTAAAACGCATCCTTTTATTCAGCCACTTTTTGAAAATGGTAAACGCATTGCCTATGGGGCTCGCGCATTAAATGAAGGTGGCTTTCAATCAATTCCGAAATTAAGTTTTCCAGGGGGATTAATTATTGGTGATAGTGCTGGATTTTTAAATGTGGCGAAAATTAAAGGCACACACACGGCAATGAAATCTGGCATGATTGCAGCGGAATGTGTTTACGAGCAATTAGAAAAAACTGAAATAGCAATGTTTAATGAAAAAATGCAGCAATCCTGGGTCGTAGCAGAATTAAAAAAAGTACGAAATATTCGCCCAGCCTTTCGTTATGGTTTATGGCCTGCAATCATTTATGCTGCGATCGACACTTATGTGTTTCGCGGTCACGCACCTTGGACGTTTCATCATCATCATCCTGATAATGATAGTTTAGTGTTAGCCAGTGCCGCTGAAAAAATTAACTATCCAAAACCCGATAATAAAATTACGTTCGATCGATTATCCAGTGTCTATTTAAGTGGCGCTCAGCATGAAGAAAATCAACCGTGTCATTTAACACTCGGCAATAATCAAATTCCTATTGATGTGAATTATAATCTCTACGATTCACCCGAAACGCGTTATTGTCCTGCAGGGGTTTATGAAATTGTCACGATTGATAATGAAGTAAAACTGCAAATCAATGCGCCAAATTGTGTTCACTGTAAAACGTGTGATATTAAAGATCCCAAACAAAATATCACATGGGTAGCACCAGAAGGTGGCGGCGGGCCGAATTATCCGAATATGTAAAATTAGTTTATTCAAATCGGGGATAATAAATAATTAACCCCGATTCAATGATATTAGAGAATCACGCAGCATTTTTTTACGTTTACACTTGGAATTTCTTCCTGAGCTTTAGCTAGATCTCGTTGTCCAAGTATACGACGTGATTGAGTTAATGCCTTATCCATACCATTATCCGAATGATTAGTACTCAGCCCAGTATAAAACTGTTGGGCTAAATTCTCAGATGAGAAGAATCTGACTGAATCAACTAACGTATTTAAAGCATGAGCTTTAAGATGAAGTGATTCGCCTAAAAATGCGTCATCAATACAACCATGTAGCATTTCTTGTAAATTTTCGACCGATAAATTTGCATCTGCTTTTCTTTTTGTTTCTGCTTCAAACCTATCTTCCTCTCCCGCGTCAACCATGCCAGGTAGCATTGGGGTCATCTGAGCATCGTTATCACGACTCATAAATAGCGTTGGTTTTCTTCTTTTTCCAATTGGCGATTTTTTAAGTTTTAATGCCTGTGATATTTTCTCTCTATAATTTTGTAAGGCTAAACTTAATCCGCTCATTAATTTATCTTCTTCATCATCACCACTACCATAACGATTACAAATTGATAAATATTGATTGAGTAACGTAGGATTATAAGCAAGAAAAGTATAAAGATTTAACATTGATTCGACAAAGTAATATTCAGCATGGCCTAATAATTGAACGCGTAATTCACCTGCATCACGACAAGTAATAGTTTGACAGATATAAGCACTGGCTTTATCGATTGGATTTTTTTTAAACCCCAATTTTTGAAACTTTTCGACATTAATTTCTTGAGGCATGATAATAAGATCGTTATCCGTTTTAATTCCTACTTTTTTTCGATATTCTGGATGTTCTACAAAATTTACGTTAAAAGCAAAATCTTCACCGTGTGCGCCTTGTAAACCACTTCTGGGATCTAAAAGATAATGTCTCTCTGAAGGAATTTGAGCTTTAATACCAAACTTGGTTAACGCATTAAAACAGCATGTGCTAATAACTGCTTGCGCGCTACAAATACCAGGATCTCGACCTAATGCGATGCTACTCCGCAACAGCTTCATTAGGTAAGTTAAGGGTGAAATTAATTCATTTTCATTTAAG
Source organism: uncultured Legionellales bacterium (assembly GCA_964352985.1). Classification (GTDB taxonomy): domain Bacteria; phylum Pseudomonadota; class Gammaproteobacteria; order JAHCLG01; family JAHCLG01; genus CAYGUK01. The sequence continues at coordinate 5,039 of CAYGUK010000102.1, read as the reverse complement.
ATTTCTTCATCATTAAATAATGCTTGAAATAAATCCCCAATTTTTTGTTCATTAGTATGTTCTTGTAAAGCCGAGCCCGATTCGTTAAGCAAATCTAGCAACAAAGGTTGCACAAAATCTCTCAACATCGCTAGCATGAAAGCATGTTTAATTTGTTCTTGTTGATTTTTTGCAACAAAAAACTGCGCTAATAATTTTGCACCGGCTGCATCAAGTTTTTGCTGCTCATCTCTTTTTGAACAATCAAAATTTTGTTCACATCCTGGGGGTGCTGAAATAGGTGTCGTATAAAAAAGCGCATCTAAATCTTTATTAATTTCAAAAAAAATGTTTTGATGTATTCGGCCAATCACTTGTACTGGATATTCTTCAACATTTTCTGTCGAGTCGTTTTGATTTTCAAATCGTTTTCCCACATTACGTCGGCAATAAAAATTAGGCCTTACATGTATTCCATATTTTTTAGCGATTCCTTGCCAAGTTTCTTCTGCTAATTCTTGTCTAGTCTTATTAGTCTTTTTCCATTGCCTTAACGCATTTTCTCGACATTTTTTATCTAAACATTCTTCTAATTCATCCCCTTGGTGAATATCACCAATATCGATAAAATCGATAACTTCGTTAAATTCACCAATTGTCTCGTTATATTTTTTATCTTTATAGTAAAGCCGATTTTCAGTTAAATCCACATGGTCAATTTCATAAATGCCATCATTAATCCCAAGTAAAACATAAAGTAAGGCAGATTTTTTATCACCAATCGCTAAATGTCTTAATTGTTCTTCATGATAGTCAAATTTTATCGTGGCGCCATCTTTTCCTCTTCGGGAAAATAAGGGATTAACGACGATATTGCCATAAAATACGCCTTCACAATTATACGATTTTTGGACAATCGTAATTGTTTTGCCAATATTCATGGCCATTCGTTCATCAGGTATCGGATCATCTAACGAGTCGCCAGTTCTTAAACCCACATGATTACCCGCACTAAAAGCAACAAGTGTGTGAGCAGCTAATAGATGATAATTAACACCGCTTCTATCTATTGCTGAAAAATCATCTAAAACGCCATCCACACTTCGCATCATTTTTCTATAACCCGTGGTGTCTAAAATTGGCGTATTTTCAGTTGCAAGAACTGGATTTAATACACTAGCTTCTTGTCTTCTAACAGGTAATGATTGGACCATATCAGCTGTTTTTGTTTGCAGTCCGTGAATTTGTAACTTTTCGGTGATTGAGCTAGTATCTTCAACACCTGTCCTTCCAGCATTTAATGTAGATCGACGCGCTTTTGTCTGTTTGCGTATCGGTGAAGGTGTAATAGGTTGAAAATCATCAGGCGTTGTAGACATAATTAAATTCTTGTTCTTAATATGATAAACCCGTCATTTTACAATTTGATAAAAAAACAACCACCCTCACAAATTTAGGAGAAATCCTAGAAAACAGAGAAAAAAAGTAAAAAGTAGATATTATTTTAAGTAAATAACCTGCTTAACTAAAAAACTTTTTTGATAAGATTAAAATGCTCAGAAAGAAAATCAATCAGTTATAGAATTAACTTCATCGATTTTACGAAGTGTAAAACAGCAAATTCTAGTGCATTAGCTATATTATATAATACAGTGTGTGTGATGTGCGGGGAAAGCTATGTCTAGTGAGCCAGTAAAATTCGATGCCCATAAAGAATTGTTTCATACTATTTTGCAAAGTCTTTATGAAGCTCAAACCTACTTTGATGTCATGCCCAAAATTGAAAAATTTATTCATAAAGTTTTAGGTTCAGAACGACTCACTGTATATCAACGTAATAAAAAGAAAAACACTCTCGTCTCTCAATATAAAACCGGCGATGTGTTAGAGGAAATTTGTGTGAGTCTTGGCTTTTCAAGTATCGCAGGTTATGTTGCGATGTCTCAACAAGACATTATGATTAATGATGTTTATGACAAAGATGAATTAGCAAACATTAATAAATTATTAAAATTTAATTCTTCATTTGATAAAGAAAGCGGTTTTACTACCGGCTCGATGATAGTGATCCCCATTAAATTAAAAGGTAATTTATTAGGGGTATTTCAAGTCATGAATTCACCTGGTGGTCGCGTATTTAGTAAGACTGATTTTCATCATGCACAAACCTTATCAAATATGATAGCTCAAAAGTTTTATTATGATTTACGCGTAAGCTCTGGCCCTTATGATTATTTAATCGAATTAGAATATATCACCGAAGAACATTTAGAAAAACAAACCGTAAGAGCCGAAATTGAACGAAGAAATATTGTTGAACTCCTTTGTAAAGAAGATGGGATCCCCCGAGCTATGATTGCTAAGGCACTAGAGCAATATTATCAAGTGCCTTTTATGGCTTATGATCCATTATATGAATTACCTTTACCAGAAAAATTGGGCGCAAAATTAGATTATTTCAAAGATAATCTTTGGATCCCCGTTAACTTTACCCAAGATAGTGTTACCATTGTTATTGACGATCCTAATGATAAAAAGCGTTTAAAATCGATTCGCGAATTATATCACTATAATAATTATATTATTAATCTCAGTTTCCCTTCCGATATTTTAGAATTTGCTGATGCCTATACTTATCGACGCGATAAACATAAAAGCAAAGATTTGGGCTTACTAAAATGGAATCCGGTCAAAGACCGTCGAGAACAAAAAGCATCTGACGTCGAAATAGAAGAACATGAAAATGCCTTTGAAGAATTATTAAAATTGCTCAAACGTGATGAGCATTACAAACATAATGATGCCGTTATTACCAATTTTTTAAATGAATTAATTAATACCGCGAATGATAAAGAAGCAAGAACAATTTATCTAGAACCCAATGAAACACAAAATCATGTTGAAATCAGACTTAAAACGCAAAAAGCATCGAGTTATTTCAATGAATTTCCATTAAACCATTATCATGCTGTTATCGATCATATTAAGCTGATTACAAAATGTAATCCTGAAATTAAAAACAAACCACAAACAGGCAAATGTATTGCGCGATACAAAGATAAAGTATTAAGAATCCATGTTAACACGTTACCTAACGCAACTAATGAAATTGTCACTTTAAATATTATCCGTGATGAAATTCCAACTTTAAAACAAATTGAGTTACCAGAAAATATTTTAGAAAAAGTAACACACTTTTGTCAAAATCCACAAGGGTTAATGATAGTCGCAGGACCTGAACATAGTGGTAAAACAACTAGCATGCATTCAATATTGAAAACCATTGATAAAACTCATCATAAAATTTTATCTCTTGAAGATCCATTAAAATATATTCAAGAAGGTGTCACCCAAGTTGAAGTGAAACCACAATACCATATTACAGCAGATATTATTTTAAATGCCTTTTTATCAATTGAACCCAATGTCGTATTAATTAACCGTTGTGATGAGCAGCAAGTCGTGAATAAAATGATGCAATTACTTGCCAAAAACATCACCGTTTTAACAGGCATTTGCGCCAATTCTTTTGATCAATTATTTAAAAAACTGCATGATTTAGGTATGAATCGTGAAAACTTTGCCGCTTCCCTCAATGCTATTTTATTTGAAAATCTCACGCCAATTTTATGTCATCATTGCAAAAGAGAAATCCCGATTACTGGCGAAACAAAAGCGTTGCTCGAAAAAGTGTTAACAAAATATCAAATTCCTTTTAGTAGTGATATTAAATTAGGCCAAGCAAAAGGTTGTGACATTTGCGATAGGACTGGTCAAGAATCCTATTTTGCAAGCTATGCTTATTTACAAATGACCGATGAAGTCCGCGCAATGATTAACAGTGGACTATCAGCTGAAGAGATTTACCATTTATGTCTTGCTGATAATGTTCTACATAATAATGAAGAATTTTATCGCCACTTAACTCATGGTAATTTTTCATTGAAAGATTTAGCACGAACATAAGTGTTTTATTTATTCTATGCAACATTATTATTAATCATTTTGCTTTATCGTATCGGAAGAAAAATCATCTGAGTTTTTACTGAAATATGAATTAGCTTATATTTTCCCATCAATGAATATTTTTATTTTTTTGTCATCAGCACTTATCAAAATAACATTCTGTCTAGATTTGTATAAGCGTTTTTCAAGGGCCTGAAATGTAGTTTCCATTGAATCTGGTTTTAAATAAATAACTAATGGAAAATCACAATACTCAACTCATGATAAAGGACCAATTAGTATTCATTATTCTTTTTTACGTAATAAAACAGATAGTTATTAGAGTCCTGGTGTAATTTTCAAGTAATATCGCTAATAAATGATATGTTTGTCTATTGAATTATTGTCTAATTTAGTGGCAAAATAGCACAATGAGTTTAACGCTTTAGCACAGCATTAGTTAAACTTATAAATGCTTTTCATCATTGTAAAAAAAAGCAAGCAAATAACACAATATCAATGCTTGGGATGAAAATGTTTAACAAGACCAGACAGCGCAACTGCTATAAATTTAGTAGTAGAGTGCCTATATATAATCAATTACAAACTGATCCTGAATCATATGGGATAAATTCTTATTTCGATGATATTTACGCTAATATTTGTTTTACATTTAAGTCAGTCTTAAGCAGAACCGCACGTGATGATTTACAATTACATTTTTCTCTTATGCGTCTTCATTACGAAAAATATTTAGCTTATAAAAGAAATTGTTTTCTAACAAAAAAAGGATATTGTATATCCACACTTCCTGACAAAGACAGACAAGTAAAGTCATTAAATTATTATAACGAATATAATTCAGATAAAAATATTTTAATTAATTACATTCAAGAACTGACTAACCGAAAACAACAATATCAGAATGAAAAACTAGAAGCAGAACAATCTATCCAAAAAATAGTCACTAATTTTATTGAAGCCTATGAAAAAGAATTTCAATCTGCTAATACAAAGGTGAAACAATTTAAAAAACGACACAATTGCCTTTTTCATTTATTTTTTTCTGATAGTTATCTTAAATTTAATTTACCCTATAATGAGATTAAGAATAC